>JAQYVT010000134.1 GCA_030145345.1 Desulfobacterales bacterium | reverse complement strand
CATATAAACCTTTTCTGATTATAAAGTGTAATCATGGGAACGTCGTGCAGATCATGCGCAAACTATTTAAAATAGCCTGCAGATATTTTTAAATAATGTGAAAATATCCATAACCTCAAAAACCTGCGATAAGTCTGACAGATCCGAGCTTGGTCCTGATTGAATATAGCTGAAATATTGTCAGATGGCGGAACATCCTCATCAGAAAACTTCAAAATGAGAGCAAGGCCAAAGGGAATCGCATTTTCCTTTTGGGACCGAATTTCTGAGGTAGGCAACCTCTTTTGGGGTATAGAATTCGCCGCTGGATTTTCCTGCCTTGGAGGCAAAATAGCGGATCAGATATCTGTTGACAGCCTATTGATTTTTTCTAAATTCCCGAACATTTAACGCCTTCCATTCGAGCAATGGATGCTTTCTGATACGATCCTGCAGGTCCTCATCGGCGGTCAATAATTCGGGGTTGATTTCTCCTTTGGCCAGCAGCCGATCCAGGAATTCCATCTCTTTCGCCGTGAAAGGGAGCAACGCCGTCAGACCCTGATGACAGTCCTCGATGAGTCCTTTTTTTAAAGAAGCGGCGCTCATTGTACCTACACTTTTTGACCGCAACGTCGGAAGAAGCTTTTGTTCGAAATCCTTGATTTCCAGGCTCACGTCTTCTATGGCGACGGTGCGCCAATCCCGTCGATTCATTGCGCCATAGACGACAAACGCCAGACGCAGCCGTCCCGGCTCAAGCGCGCCGGTGCGGAAAAGATGACTGCTATCGAAGAGGTCCCTTGCCTGCTTTCGCGAAAAAAGCGCCGCAAGTTTTCCCGCCGCAAGTTCATGGATATCCAGCACCTGAATATCAGTTGCCTGCCAGACGCCGACCGGTCGCGAGGCCATGACCTTCAGCGGCCACAAGGGAACACGGAACATAAAGTTGACATCTACCTCAAGGAGGCCTCCTTGCCTGCTCGCACCCTGATAGCGAAGCTGCCATTTTCCACCGGCGTGCTCGCCGGGCATGCGCCTGATTGTAAACCCTTCACGGGAGAATACCGCCTGCAACGCCGCCTCGACCTTGGGACGTTCCGCAAGCATGGCCTCTCGATCAGACGCCCCAACATAATTCAGATCGATGTCGATCGAGAGGCGAGGGACATCAAAGATAAAAAGGTTCAGGGCCGTGCCGCCCTTCAGGGCCAGCCTCCCTTTCAGGAAAGGATGACTGCGCACGGCTTCAAGCAGATGCATCAGAAGACCGACTTTTTCCAGAATATCCGTTCGGAAACCCGTAGCCTCGGCCTGGGTGATCAGCATTTCAGAGGATAGCCTCACCACGATTCCTCCCATGATCGATGGATGATTTCTTCGGGAACAACCAGGTTCCAGGCGGAGACGAAGCGACCGGATTTCCGCCGGCTTCGCTCCATGTAGTGGGGTCGGCGCGGGCGAAGGTCAAGGAATGTCTTTAAATGGGCGTCTTCAACCATCAGGATTTCCCGGTGCTGTTCCAGGAAAAAACCCACTTTCGCGGCGGTAGTGGCGTTTCCCAAAAGTGCTGTGTATTCCGTGACCTTATCGAGATCGAAATACTCAACGGTTTCCAAAGACCGCCATATTTCTTCCCAACTTCCCGACAAGTCGGGACGGTTCAGAACATCTACGAAGGTTCTCTCAAGCCCGGTTATGCATATTGCCATTCCCGAACGATCGGCTTTCATCACATCAAAAGATTCCGCTTTCTTTCGCAAGAGGGCCAGCGGAAATCTTACCCCTTTGAACAAATGCGAACGAAAGCTTATGAGGGGCATGGGTTTGCTGACGAGATAAGTGAAGTGTTCATACACCGAATAGGCCTTTCCATGAGCCTCCAGCGCCGTATGGTAAGCCAGAATAGCGTCTTTCGATATTCGGGCGGCAAGGAGGAATGGGTCTATGGGGAAGTTTTCCGGCGATGCCCCCGGGGGAACAGATGCATAGAGGCCACGACGGACCCGGACAATATTACCCGCTTTCACATGGTAGGCGAGGAGAGATTCCTGGGTTCTTACGTTATGAGTTCCATCGGGAGACAGAAAGCCGGCAAAGTCCTCGACAGTAAAAACAGGATGTGTGTGGAAAAAAGACCTCAGCTTCATTATCGATCACTTTTGACATTTATTCGCATAACACGCAATTATTTTACGTGTAATAAAACATATTGTCAAGTCAGTTTTGAGATCAGCCAAACTTAAATTTGATTCCGGTTGCCATAACCCGCAATTTTTTTAAGTGTTATGAATAGAATCGTCAAGTAATTGCCGGACTGACCGTAAAAGCGAGACATTCAACAAGGCCCCCCGGGTTTCGAATCGTCTAATTTTATGTTTGCAGACAATCACGTCATAGAAACTGTTCGTTAAAGATATTTCTCCACACCCCCAGGATATCAGCCGGCCGGAAATCCTGCGATATGTCTGACGTGGCTCTGATTGCAAACAGCGATTGATCACCGGATTCGGACTGTTTGAATATTCTCTTTCTCTCTGAGGTGTTTTGTTATTTCAACGGATAAACGGAAATAAAGGCGGTGGACGCTTTGGTTTTGTCTTCCGTAAACCCTGCAATGATCAGAGAGTTATTGCAAATGTCCATGGTCCGGACCCGGGTTTCCCAGTCCTTATCCAGGATCACCGGTTTTGAGCAAGGGAACAGGGTGCCGGATTCGAATGCCACCTGCTGGAGAAACCCTTTCCACTTCATGCGTCCATTCTGAAGGGCTTCAAGACGTCCTCCGATGATCAGACGCCCTGGAACCCCGGGCGACGGTCCCATCACACGGAGTCGTGTAGAACCGGCTCCGGTGAAACGGTACCGGGAAATGAGGTTCATATCCCCGCTATCTGCTTGCCAGACGTCCAGCAGCGCGTATTTTGTCGTCTCCTGATCAATGCGTCCGCCAAGAACCAGTTCCGGACGACCGTCCCCGGTTAGGTCTGAAACCATGGCGTACCGGTACCGGCATTTACCGAGGTCATTCAGCTTTTTCCAAATCAGGGCCTGATCCGATAAGACGGCAAAGGCGGCATGTTCGACATCGTTTTCAACAGTCCGGCCGGCAGCCACGACTTCCGACGTACCGTCTCCGTTCAAGTCTCCCGCAGCCAAGGCATTTACCCGCAGCCGTAAGGTGTCCATACGGTTTGTCTGAAATCCTTTTATCCGGGAAAGGTGTCCATCTTTTCCAATTGAAAAAAACCGGATGTCCGCATGATCTCTGTCATCACTCCCTGAAAACCCGCCGCAAATAATTTCATTTTTCCCGTCTTTATTGATATCGGCCTGAATGAGCGGGTATCCATGGGTATACGACGTTTCGGGATCCGAAAACTCGATACTGTCCTTCAGATGGAATGCGGTATCAAACACGTAGGAACGGATAAAACCGACCTCCCGGTTTTCAGGGCCGGCTTTCCCGTTGACGACAATAAGGCACCGATTCGTCGACGGCGTTTTGATGCATACCAGAGAACGGATCCGGGTTTTATTGTCAGTACTTTTGGATCCGATACAAAAAACTTCCCGGGCAAGTTCTTTGTATTTACCCTTAATTATCGAAAATGCGACGATCAGAGCAGCATTTCGACCGTTCTGTTGGATCTGTCCCGCGGCAAGCAAATTTATTCGACCTGCCGGCACCGGCGTAATGGCTTTTACGGAGTAAAATCGCATGTCCGGAATCTGGATAGAAACAACTTCATGTTCGGAAAATCCAAAGGCCGGCACACAAAAGCTTATGATGGTAACAACAAGCAAACATATCTTTTTCATTGTTTTCTCCTCTAAAAACGAAATTCAGTTCCGGCATACACGGTTCTGCCCGCCCGGGGAAGGCCGTAGGCCTCTTCGTAATCCTCATCAAACAGGTTGTCAACGCCCAGATAAACATGCAACTGTTTTTTGAAAAAAACCTGGTCCAGTTTGAGGTCGACCAGGGTATAGTCGTTCAGCTTTCGCTTTTCCAGCGGCGTATTTCGGGAATAAAAGTACTGATCGGCCACATACATGACGCTGGCATAAGCGGAAAGCCCGAAATCGAAAACGTACTGGGTTTCAAACGTCAGCTTATGTTCCGGTCTGTACTGCAATTCTTCCTTCTCGGTATCCGGGGACCTGTCCTTGGTATCCATAAACGTGTAACCGGCCCGCAGCAAAAGATTTTTAAAATACCGGGTCTCGGCGGTCAGCTCCACACCCTGAAAACGATATTCGTCGTTGTTCTGGAATGTATCTGTGGAATCTATCTTTTCGATGTAATCCTTAACATCGATATAAAATCCGGTCAGCGAAAGGGTGGTGTGTTCAAAAAGCCGCTGCTCAATCCCCATTTCGTAATTATAAGATTTTTCGGGGGTCAAGTCCGGATTCCCGGTGTCTTCTTCGTAAAGCTGGCGAATGGACGGAAACCGGATTTTGCGGGCCGCGGAACCCTTGATGCGGGTGTTTTCAAAAATATCGTAATGGGCACCCGCGAGAAAACCGTTGTCACTGTCGCTGTCGCCGGTATCTTTGTCAAACCAGTGATGACTGTAGCCGAACACCAGACCCAACCGATCCAACGGAGACACCTCGTATTCAATCGCTGCAGAATAAATCTTGACCGACCGGTCCTCGCTGAAATTTCGCGTGGTGTAGGTCGTGCCGCCGCCACCACCCCCGCCACCGCCGCCGCCACCGCCGCCACCGCCGACCGCAACGTCCCGGATAATACCGTCGGACTCGAAGGCCTGCGCTTCTCCACTCAAAGCAAGGGTGAAGAGGCCCATGGTTTCAAGATCGGCGGAAGTTTGCAGGGTACCGCCATAGATTTTGGTGGTGGTATTTTGGGCAAAGGTACCTTTAACGGTCGGATCGTCCATGGAATCGTACTGGTTGTCATCATAGCGGTTCTCATCTTCATCCAGTCGATTGGCAAAGAGCCAGCCGCGCACACCAAAAGGTCCGGGCAGATTGCCGTTCACGGAAATTTGTCCGGAAATACCGTCGTAGTTGTCAATTCGTTCATACTTGGGCTTGTTGGCGAAGGGATCCGTGTTGTCGTTAATGGTAATCGGTGGTTTCCCGAATTCACCCCGGATCTTGTTGGCAACCAGTCCGATTTCCCAGTTATCATCGGGCGAATACCCGACGTTGGCAAAAAGGTTCTTTTGGTTTCTATCACTGTTTTCCCTCAAGCCGCCGTCTTCTTCCGAAGTGGGCTCAAAATCATCGGACAACACATAGCCGTCGCTGTTCAGCATGCTGCCGCCGACAAAAGCGTCAAACTGGTTCTTGGCGCCGGAGACGCTAAAGCTTCCCAGGTTTCGGTTCCGCTCTCCGGTTTCCAGTTTTACGGCGCCCTGAAGGCCTTCGGTGCCTTTTTTGGTAATGACGTTGATCACACCGCCGAGTCCGCCCGGCCCATACAACACCGAATGATTGCCGTAGGATACCTTGATTCTAGCGATATTTTCCACCGGAATAATACTCGGATCAAACTGTCCGTCAAAAGTGGAATTAAAGGGAATTCCATTCAGCAGCAGCAGCACGTGCCGGGATCGAAAACCCCTCAGATCGACCCGCGGAACACCGTCAGCTGCGGTACGGACGTCCAACCCGGGCAGCAGTCCTATAGCTTGGTCCAGGGTTCGCACATGCCGCCGGTCGATATCTTCGGCGGTAACTTCCCGCACCGTACCGATGGACTCCACGCCCACCCGTTCGCCGGTAACCACGACTTCACCCAGGGTGTATTCTCCTGTCTGTTGTGTTGCTGTTTCTGAAAATCCGCTTTGAGGAAAACCAAACCATATTCCAATCACCAGAAAAACCAAAACCCATGTTAAACCTTTGTTCATCCGACGCCTCCTCTAATCCAGGTAATTATAGACATTAGAAATCAACTAAATTTCGAATATTTGAAGTACAGATCTCACATCAAAATCCAGCCTGCAAATAACCTTGAATATTATTTTTGTCAATGATTTCTTGGTGTTATAATAGGTTTGACGAATTTTAACGCCAAATTACCAATTATGACAGTGAAAGATTGGCGTTTTGCAGGGCCGCCCAACTACAATTTCAAGGGATGTTTTGGGCCGATGGGTATATAGGTGTATACATATCAGTGACCCGGTGGGTCTCGCCGAAGATGGGATGAGAAAATTGAGCAAGAATAGAGATTTTAATACCGTTCCATGGTTAGTATCGGTTAATATAAGTTTAAAATAATTAATTTAAAAATTATTGACAGAAAATAATATGAAAACTATATCTAAAACCATCTAATTGGGACTGTTATAATCAAAATTCAAGAAAGCAAAACAAAATGAAAAAATTTTTATCAACCAAAGAGGTGGCTCAATTTATAGGGGTCAACGAAAAAATGGTGTATACCCTGGTTGCAGAAAAAGGGCTGCCGGCAACCAAAGTGACGGGAAAGTGGCTTTTCCCGAGGTATCTGGTGGAACAGTGGCTGGAGAATGAAACCATCAATTATCCAAAGCCAACGGTTCCCTTACCCCCGTATCAAGGCCTTCTGATCATCACCGGGAGCAACGATATCCTTCTTGATCGTACGATTTCCCTGTTCAATCGCCTGCATCCCGAGCATTTGGCGGTCTTTGGAAACCTGGGAAGCATGGGAGGGATTCGGGCGCTCCGGCGAAATCTCTGCCATATTGCATCGAGCCACCTGCTTCAGGAAAACGGGCAGGACTATAATTTCGGCTTTGCCATAGAAGAACTGGAACAGTTGCCGGCGGTGGTCAACTTCTGTCAGCGGCAGCAGGGACTTTTGCTGGCAAAAGGGAATCCAAAAGGAATTCAAAAAGTCGCCGATTTAGGGAAACCCGGCATAAAGATCGTCAATCGCCCTTTGGGCACCGGAACCCGCTTGCTCTTTGACGGAGAACTTAAAAAGGCCGGAATCATCGGCGACCAGATCAAAGGGTACCAACGGGAGCTTCAGCGGCACTTGGATGTGGGGCTTGAGGTGTTGTCCGGCAGGGCGGATGCAGGTCCCGGAATCGAGGCGGTGGCGGGTCTGCTGGATCTTGATTTTATACCCCTGCGCTGGGAGCGCTTTGATTTTCTTGTTCTCAAGGATCGGTTTTTCGAAAAAGGCGTACAACTCTTTTTAGGGCTTTTACCCGAAGCCGCCTTTCGGAAATTGACTCAAGATCTGAAAGGATATGATATGAGTCTCTGCTCGAAGATGGTTTTCCCCCAGAAATAAGTAGAAAAAGACAAGACGCTAGGGTTCAAATCCGTTCTCGTTCAAAGGGCCGAGTCGCTTTTTTATGTGCGGATTAAAGTCTTTTGGATTTGGGATATGTTAAAGGCGTGTATATATGGACTGTAAACGGACAGTTTTGAATAAACGAATGGGTCCTGTGATTCTGATTTTCCTTGTTCTTTTGCTACTCCCCTTTACGGCCAAAGGAGAATCAAAGACCATCAAGATGGCCACAACCACGAGCACCGAGAATTCGGGACTCCTGGATGTGCTGCTGCCTGAATTCACCCAAAAGACCGGTATTGCGGTCAAAGTCTTTGCCAAAGGGACCGGGGCCGCCATCCGGGACGGCATGGACGGCAACGTGGACGTGATTTTTGTGCATGCCAAAGCGCGGGAGGAAAAATTTATCGCTGAAGCTTATGGTGCCTATCGTCTAAATGTGATGCACAACGATTTTGTGATTGTCGGTCCTGCCGGCGACCCTGGGAAAATAGAGGGAATGCGAGATGCAGCCAATGCATTCAGGAAAATTGCCGCGGCAAAAGTAAAGTTTATCTCCCGCGGAGATGACAGCGGGACCCATATCAAGGAACAGGCCGTCTGGAAAGCCAGCAAGGAGGCGCTGAAAACCGAAGCGACCGAGATCATAAAAAAAGGCAAGAAAGAGGCTCTTTCTTTTGTGTATCCCGTGGGATTGGGCAAGCGTTATATATCCATTGGCCAGGGCATGGGGAAAGCCCTGACATTTGCAGAAGAGAAACAGGCCTATACCCTTACCGATCGGGGAACATTTCTTAAATACAAGTATGGTCGGAAGCTTGGCCTTAATCTTGAAATTTTATGTGAAGGGGATCCCAAGCTGTTTAACCCCTACGGGGTGATCCCCGTCAGTCCCAAAAAACATCCCCATGTTAAATTCGCATCGGCGGATCGGCTCGCCAGGTGGTTGGTATCGGCCCAGGCCCAGGCCCTCATCGGGCAATACAAAATTGCCGGAAGGCAGGCCTTTTTCCCGGATGCAGTGCCGGTTGCAGAATAGTGTTTTTGTACGTGTATATATATATTATCGCATTCGGATAGCAAAATCATATATCCTAAGCGCAAAGAAAATATAAGCAGCGAT
>JAQYVT010000133.1 GCA_030145345.1 Desulfobacterales bacterium | reverse complement strand
TTCCGCCCATAAATGGTTCCCGGTAATAGCGTCGATCAACTGAGCCGTTATTCGTATCTTTTCTCCAGACTTTCTTACACTTCCCTCTAAAACATACCTCACCCCTAATTCCTCACTGACCTGCTGAACCTTAACAGGCTTGCCTTTGTATGTAAACGTTGAGTTTCGCGCGATCACAAAGAGCTTGGGAACCCTGCTAAGGGTAGAAATTATTTCCTCAGTAAGCCCGTCGCTGAAATATTCCTGCTCAGGATCGCCGCTCAGGTTGTTAAACGGCAGCACCGCAATGGAAGGCTTGTCAGGCAACTGATATGCCATCTTTTCCACAGACGCAGGCTCTACTGGCGGACGTCGCGTGTAAAACTGCCAGATCCCCACAGCAACAACCAACACAAGGACAACAACGACCCCGACAAGAATTGGCATTTGCCGCACCGGTGCAGGTTTTTCCGCTTCCAGCTTTCCTCTAACCGTCACCCTCGGATCCATCAAAACCCGGTAGGCTCCCACCGGCTTGGCAATGTTTTTGACCGTTTGATCGCCGATAAAATCATATCCATACGGCAGCTTACTTTCGATGTGATCAAAAGCTGTCTTGGAGATGCAGATACCTCCCGACTCGGCCAAACCTTCCAGCCTGGCAGCGATGTTGACGCCATCACCATATATCCGGTCACCTTCTTGAATGACATCTCCAAGGTTGATTCCAATACGAAACCGCATCTTCCTATTTTCGGGCAGTCCGGTATTTCGGGCACTGATCTCTTTTTGAACTGCCACAGCACATTGCACTGCATCGACTACACTGGCAAACTCAGCCAGCAAATTGTCGCCCGGAGAATCCACCACTTTTCCGGTGTGCTGCTGGATGAGGGTGGTCATCACCTCACGGTATTCTGTTATTGTTCGGACAGTGGCTTCTTCATCTTCACCCATGAGACGGCTGTAGCCTTCGACATCCGCACTGAGGATAGCGGTGAGCTTGCGTTTAAAGCCTTGTGTGGTCATGAGAGCACCTCCCTAATGGTTTAGAGGCATAGGAATTGGTTTGCGGCGTATGAAAAAGAGCTTGAGCCCGGAGAATAGTTTTCGAAGGAAATCAGGTTTAAATCCGCGGGTGCAGGAGATTCCGGCCAGCTAATATTGATTTATAATATACTAAGCTAGAAGGGTCAAGATTTTAACCGGAGAAGTTATATATATATGGCATTTCGTCCCCTTTTGGCGCCCTGGGGGAAAGCGGTGGTCTTTTTTGGCACCTTGCTGCTAAAAAATTACGATATCTTAAACTTCGGTTTCAGTTAAATGGGTTTCACGAGAAAATCAGGTGGGGTAGGGCCGGTTTCCAAAGGGTGGGGCTATGCAGGCAGCTCGAACCAGATTCGAACTCGGTCCTCTTCAAGCCTTGCGCCAACGCTGCCGCCATGGGCTTCAACGAGTTCCTTGACGATGGCCAGGCCGATACCGGCACCGCCGTGCTCTCGGGAGCGGGATTTTTCGCCTCTGAAAAAACGTTCGAAGATAAAGGGAATGTCTTCCGGACGGATATTTTCAGCGGTGTTGGTCAATGCCACCTGAACCCGGCCATCACCCGGCACCACATGGATTTCCAGGCTTTCGCCGGGGGGTGTGTAGCGGATTGCATTGTCCATCAGATTGCGCAGCACCCGGGAGATTCGGTCCGGATCGGCAGACACCGGAAGCATCGTATGGGGAATATGAAGGGACACCTCGATTTTCCGTTCGACCAGTCGAGCTGCAAAAGCCGTCCGCATCTCTTGAATCAAGGCCAAAAGATCTACCGGCCGGTGCTGAAGCCTCCCAGGGGCGGCATCGGCCCGTGCGAGTTGCAGTACGTCCTCCACCAGATTCGCCAGGCGCAGGGTTTCTTCGTGGAGCAGGGTGAAAGTTTCGATGTTGGGGGGAAGGACCTCGTCCTTAAGGGCTTCTAAGTATCCGCGCATGTTGGTCAGGGGGGTGCGGAGTTCGTGGGCCACATCGATCATCAGGCTGCGACGAAGGTTTTCGATTTCTTCCAGGCTTTGGGCCATCCGGTTGAAGGCAGCGGCGAGCTGGCCCACTTCGTCCGCCGCGGCCGACGGTACCCGACCGTCGAAGTCGCCGGCGGCAATTTGCCGGGCGATGGTGGTCATCCGGGTCAATGGAGAGAGGACACGGCGCATCATCAGGAAGCTGAGTGCCGTGGCCAGTATGGCGGCGGCCAGACAGGCCCAGAGCAGGTATCGGTGAACGGCGCCCACGAACATGGCGTGGGCCGGCTCCGGGGAGATCTGGTAGCGCTCCATCAGGGTTACGAAGTAGCCGGCGGCCAAGAAGTCGATAGACACCCAGACAATGCACAACACGAAACCGATAACCAACAGGTTGATCAATAAAAGCTTCCAGATCAGTCGATGTTTCATGGGTGCAGTTTCCTTCATTTACCCAAGATTCGATGATTGAACCGGGTCGGCAAACCGGTAGCCCAGGCCGCGAACGGTGATGATGCGGCGGGGCTTGGACGGGTCCGGCTCGATTTTCTGTCTGAGCTTGCCGATATGAACGTCCACGACCCGGCCGATGACAACGGCTTCACCCATAGGATAGAGGCGATCGAGGAGCTCGTCCCGGGTAAAAACCCGGCCCGGACGCTCCATCAGGGCCCGGAGCAGTGCATACTCGTGGGGGGTGATGGGGACAGTTTCGCCGGCAAGGGTCAGGCGTCGTTTGTCCGTGTCGAGCACCAGATCTTCGTGGACATGCAAGTGTTCGGCCTCGGTTCGGTGGGGTGCGGTTCGTCTCAGCACCGTCTGGACGCGGGCCACCAGTTCCCTGGGACTGAAGGGTTTGACCACGTAGTCGTCGGCCCCAAGGGTGAGGCCGGCCACCCGGTCGACTTCTTCGCCCCGGGCCGTAAGCATGATCACCGGCACTTCGGAGCGGCGGCGCAGGCGACGGAAGACCTCCCAGCCGTCTATGCGGGGCAGCATCAGATCCAGTATGACCAGAACCGGACGGTGGCGCTCAGCCAACGACAAGGCTTCAGAACCGTCCCGGGCGACTTGGGTCCGAAAACCCTCTCGCTCCAGATACAGGGCCACAAGGGCTGCGGTTTTGGGGTCGTCTTCCACCACCAGGATGGTTTTTTTATCCGTGGGACGCATTCAATTTCCCGATTGAAGGTATTCATCAGAATCTTTACCCTAACGTTGCAACGATAGGGGTTGTACACGCATCCACTCTAACAATTCAATATTTTTAAAGCAAGACCGCTTGGTTAAAAAATTCTAACCAACTGAAAATTTACCAAAAACCATTTTAAAACCTTTCGGCGAGTGATTATTGAGTTTTTTGTCTAAAAGCGCTTAGGGATGCGGCGCTTTAATCCCCCTTTAAGCGGGATATACTGGGCGACTTTAGGCTGTATAAAAGGCTCAAACCAACCAATGGGAGGTTTTGAAATGGCCCCAAGGTAGCCTTCGTGCAGAAATCCCTTTACAGATGGGACCATATTTGAAAAATTATGAACCTATACGAAAGGATTTTAATTAGTTTCCATCCATAAATGCCCCTTTTTGCCCGGATCTGCGTTCTCCGCGGGTTTCCGGCTGCGGCATACAGGGAGTATGCCTCACCGAAAACCCTTGTGCGGCCTTGATCCGAACAAAAATTTCTCATTTATGAATAGGAAACCCACGGTGCCTATTTTACAATTGTGGATGGGCACTAATTAGATTGTACCCTCATTTAGGTTTGTAAAGAGGATCGAGTTATGTCGCTGATCGGAATTCGGGACCTGTGCTGGGGATTCGGTGATCCCCCACTGCTCGAAAACATAAACCTTCAGATCGAAAAAGGAGAGCGGGTATGCCTGGTGGGTCGCAACGGCGTGGGCAAGACCAGCCTGCTCAAGCTGCTGAGTGGTGAAATTCTTCCTGACAGCGGAGATATCTGGAGACAGCAGGGAATCACCGTTTCCGTGCTGGAGCAGGATGTGCCCCCCGGATACGACCAAGCGATTTTCGACGTGGTTGCCGGCGGTTTCGGTGAAAAAGGCAGAACCCTTGTGGAATACCACAGAATATGCAGAAAGCTCAAAACCGCCGACGATGGGGGGTTTTCAAAACTTACGAAAATGCAGGATGCGTTGCGGCATCAGCTGGACGCCGACAATGGGTGGGCGCTTTTAAGGCAAATCGAAAGCATTCTGTCCCGGACCGGGCTCGATCCAGAAAAAAAATTCGCCGATCTTTCGGCGGGTCTGAAACGACGCACCCTCTTAGCCCGGGCCCTTGCCCTGGAACCGGACCTTCTTTTGCTGGACGAACCCACCAACCATCTTGACATCGAGTCCATCATTTGGATGGAGGCGTATTTTCTGCGAAATGTAGCGACCCTTGTTTTTGTCAGCCACGATCGTGTCTTTTTGAAAAAGATCGCCACCCGGATCATTGAATTGGATCGGGGGCGCCTTGTTTCCTACGACGGCGATTATGAAACTTATTTAAAACGGAGACAGGCCGGCGTTGAAGCTGAAGACAGGCAAAACGGGGTGTTCGACAAAAAACTGGCTGAAGAGGAGATCTGGATCAAACAGGGGGTAAAGGCGCGCAGAACCCGAAACGAGGGGCGCGTCAGGGCACTCAAAGCCATGCGAGAAGTACGACGATCCCGCCGAAAGAAAATCGGGAGTGCCCGGCTACAGGTACAAGAGGCGGACCGGACCGGCAAGCTTGTTATCGAAGCAAAGGATGTAAGCTTTTCCCTTGGAAAAAAACCCATCGTCCAAGATTTTTCCACGGTCATCATGCGCGGGGACAAGGTGGGAGTCATCGGTCCGATCGGCGTGGGAAAAACAACGCTGCTGGGAATTCTTTTAAAAGAAATTACCCCTGACACCGGGAGGGTCCGCCACGGCACCCATCTTGAGATCGCCTATTTCGACCAGCTCAGACACCAGCTCGATACCCAAAAAACCGTTCGGGAAAATATCGGAGAGGGAAACGACTTTATCATTTTTAACGGCAAAAAGCGCCATGTGATCAGCTATCTTCAGGATTTTCTCTTCTCACCGGAGCGGTGCCGAACACCGATCCATGTTCTTTCCGGCGGAGAAAAAAACAGACTGATGCTGGCAAAAATTTTTGCAAAACCCGCCAACGTTCTTGTGCTGGACGAGCCGACCAACGATCTTGATGTGGAAAGCCTCGAACTTTTGGAGGAAGTTCTTTTTGAATATTCGGGGACCCTTTTGATCGTGAGCCACGACCGAGCCTTTTTGAACAATGTGGTCACCAGCACCCTTGCCTTTGACACCCAGGGACAGGTCGCCGAATACGCCGGGGGATACGATGATTGGCTGCTTCAGAGGCCGAAACCGGAAATGTTGCCCGGTTCAGAAAAAAAGGTCGGTAAAAAGATAAAGGCGAAACCCAAAACCCCAAAAACACGAAAACTGGGGTACATGGAAACGCAGGAGCTAAAGGATCTGCCCCAAAAGATCGACCTCCTTGAAGCCGATCAAAAATCGCTTTATGAGACCCTGTCCGATCCGAATTTTTACAAAAAGGCAAACGCGGAGATCGTACAGGCAAAGTCCCGTCTGGCTGAACTGGAACAAAAAATCGAAGCCGCATACCTTCGCTGGGAGGAACTTGAACGTATAGCGGAGGGCGCCTCACGGTCAATCTCATAGTTGCATAAACCCTATGGTTGCATAAATAACATGACAAAATGGGTTTAAAGGTAATAATTACAAGCCATTCAACCTTTTTTTAACTGTTTTGCTGGAATGAACTCCAGATGGCATCCTAAAATCAGTGAAAAGCAGCCATGTTATTTGCCCTCCGGGAAAGCCGATGGCACCGCATCTCCATCGTTGTCAATGATTTGCGGTAAATTACTACAGCTGCACCCTTGACGCCTTGGATCTGCAGCCCCCTCGACTTTTGCAACGTTAGGGTAAACAACACGATGAGATTTTTGTAAAACCGCTTAAACCATAGCCTTGTGTTCATTTGTTGCCAATATACTGGATTCGACTGCCGGTGATATCCAAAAAGGAATCTTTTTTCACCGTGTTGTTTACCCCATGGGAAAGCCGAGGATACCCCATCTCCTTTGTTGTCAAGGGTTCGCAGTAAATGACTACGGCTTCACCCTTGACGCCGCGGATCTGAGGCATCCTCGACTTTTGCAACGTTGAGGTCAATCCCGGGTTAACTGTCGATATTTGATCCTGTGGGGCCGGTGGGTCTCGGCGCCCATCCGGACGGTTTCGCCGATACGGATTCGGCCCGCATCCGGTGTTTCCAAAACCGCTAAAGCACGATGCGATCAAAAGTTTTAATGGCACACAGGTCTCCGCACATGGTGCAGACATCCCGATGGTGATCTTCGGACTGCATGCGGCGCTTGCGGGCCAGTTGCGGATCGATGGCTTGGCTATACATGGTATCCCAATCGAATTTGCGTCGGGCCAGGGACATGGTCCGATCCCAATTTGCGGCTCCGGGCAGCCCCTTTTCCAGATCGCCGATATGGGCCGCAATCCGCGTGGCCATGACACCGTCATGAACATCCTGGATCGTCGGCAGATGCAAGTGTTCGGCAGGTGTCAGATAACATAAAAAATCGACCCCACTGGCTGCGGCCACCGCTCCGCCAATGGCGCCCACCAGATGATCGTAGCCCGGGGCAATGTCGGTGGGCAAAGGCCCCAGCACATAATACGGGGCGTTGTCGCAAAGGCGCTTTTGCAATTGCACGTCTCCGGGAATGCGCCCCAGCGGAACGTGTCCCGGGCCTTCGATCATTACCTGGACACCGGCTTTGCGGGCGCGGCGCGCCAGCTCGCCCAAAATTAACAGTTCGGAAATCTGGGCGCGATCTTCGGCATCATGGATTGCCCCGGGACGCAGACCGTCTCCCAAAGAGAGTGTCACATCGTGTTGCCGGCAGATTTCCAACAGACGATGGTATTGGGTATACAATGGGTTTTCCTTTTTATTGGCAAGAATCCATTCGGCCATAAAGCTGCCTCCGCGGGACACCATCCCCATGATCCGATCGCACCCCTTAAGAGCGCTTAAGCTTTGTCGCGTGATGCCGCAATGGACTGTTATAAAATCGACCCCCGCCATGGCCTGCATCTCGATTTCCTCCATAAGATCGTCCGCGGTCATCTCCACAGAAGTTTTGTTTTTAGCCATCAACTTGCTAACGACTTTATAGATGGGAACAGTGCCGACGATGACCGACGAGTGTTTCAATATGGTCTCCAAGATTCGGTCGAGGTTTCCGCCGGTGGAAAGATCCATCACCGTATCCGCACCGGCCGCAACGGCAGTGTCAAGTTTGGCCAGTTCCTCTTTCAGATCACAGTGACTCGGTGAAGTGCCGATGTTGGCATTCACCTTGGTTTTCAAACCCTGGCCGATACCGCACGCCTGACAATTTCGGTTACGGTTTTTGGGAATCACCACCCTGCCGGCGGCCACTTTTTCGCGTACTTTTTCAGCGGTTAGCCCCTCTTTTCGGGCAACCTGATGCATGGCATCTGTAATTTGATTGCTTCGGGCCGCTTCAATTTGTGTCATTTTATTTCTCCATGGGTTGGGTCTTTTTTACCCTGTTATGGGATTTGACGGCAGGGTTGAAACCGTCCGGCAAACCCCCGTCCTATAAATGGATACGGATTGAAAAAGAAACCGTATATTTTCCCAAACGGTTGCCCGAATTTTTCATTTCATCCCTGATGCCTTGCAGATGAACGAATCAGGCCCGTGAGAAATCCGGGTAAGGCCTCGTGCTGCCGTAATAGGGCGGGGTATTATCCGATCGGGTTGAAAAAAAGGCAGCCATCGGTAGATAACCAAATGGAATTTCAAAAAAAATACCGTTCCCCCGAATGGAGAAACGGCATTCACAATAAAACCCAAATCGCAGGCCCGTTTCCCTTCGCAGGCATTACCCTGATCAGGTGGTTAAGGGTTGTCCTTTTCCGGACTCTCAGATGATACCAACACCCCTAACGAGACGGCTTCACCCTAAAGCTAAATTTTAAGACTGTCAAGTACTCTTATATACCCTCTCGCATACGTATGCGTTTTTTTCATAACCCAAATTTTCATTGACTTTATAACATGGTTTGGATAAAGGTCATCAAAATTAGGTTGTTTTTATTTTAAGTTATGCAATAGGCATCAGGCCATCCAGACTTATCTGGGTGGCTTTTTTATTTGTCCGAATTTGTCATAAATGATCATCTCCCGATTAGTTGTAGTTAATTTGGGTAAAATAAGTATGTCATCTCCAATTGAGCCGGTGTGATCCCAGAGGATTCAAGGGTTCAAGGATTCAAGGGTTCGAGTGAAAATGCTAAAGAATTACAAAGAGTTGAAAGTCTGGCAAAAGTCATAGGAACTCTGTTTAGAGATATATACAATAACAGCAAAATTCCCAAAGGAAGAAATATACGGTCTTACTTCACAGATAAGAAGATCTGTTGTTTCTATTCCTTCTAATACCTGCCCTGTTAAATAATGCTTCGCATTAAAATCTGATTTCATGAAATGAGATTTTATTTAACAGGGTAAACAGAAGGATAT
>JAQYVT010000132.1 GCA_030145345.1 Desulfobacterales bacterium | reverse complement strand
CTTCTCATCATCGGCCACGCCGCTAAAATTGTAAAACCCTTCCTGGAGCAAGGATTTATACTGGTTGCTGCCGGCGGTTTTATGAACGCTGCGGGACGGGTCGGGACCGGCAAATATTCGGACATCATCGGAAGGGACAAGGCGTATATGATGAATGCTTTTGTCGCGGCCCTTTGTATGTTCGCACTGCCTGCAATTATAGCGGCCAAATCGCTATTTTTGGCGTTTACGGCCTGTATGATCGCCTACTGGGTTTACGGCGGTGGTCTTGCTCTGATGCCCTCATACACAGCTGACTTTTATGGCCCGAAAAATCTGGGCTTTAATTACGGACTCGTGTTCATGGGCTGGGGTTTCGGTGCATTTATGCCCAAACTGGCCGGTCACATCAAAGACGTAACCGGTACTTATGATCAGGCATTCTATGTTGCAGGAATCTTGCTGCTTATTGCGGTGGCGCTTGCTTTTGTTACCAAAAAACCTCAAAAGGCATGAACATAGAGCACAGAAGGATATAATTTTAAACATTAACCGAAAGGCGGGGAGGGGCTAACCCTCTCCGCCTTTCTTTTTGGATAAATTTAACATTTTGCAACACTGTTTTTTATAGCAAATATAGAACTACGAAGCGATATGGATCATTGATATTACAAACCATTTTAATAATAACAGATCGCGTTCGAGGGTACGATGTGAGCCGATTTGATGTTCTTTGTGATAAATTCGGGTTAATAGTATTCAGCAAACCGGGTCACTGCATCCAGAAACGGTGCCATGGCGTCCCTTAAAAATGGTATTCCGGAAAAACGGTCGATCAGTACAAGACCCAGTATGATAAACGGACCTGCTTTGGAAAACAGTCTCCATATGCGCTCTTGGGGCAACATCAGATAGATCAGCCTTGAACCGGCGAGTGGGGGAATGGGCAGGACATGGTAGGCGGTAGCGGTAGCACTAAGGTATAGCACAACCTCGATGACGCGGTCGGTCCAGAAAAAATGCTTGATATAAGCTGCAGACATTGCAATGGTGAGGCTTCCAAAGGGGGCAATAAGAGATATGAGACACCATCCCAGCTTCTGTTTCTTAAACCTGATCTTTTGATCGTCCACTTGTTTGCCCCAGCCAAAACCGCCTAAAAAGAAGACAATGGTACCGACAATATCAAGATTGGTTATGGGGTTGAAGTCGACAATGTCATCTCTGCGCGGATGGCCAAAAGCCCCGGCAAATAAACGTGTAAAGCCGGAGCCAAATGTTACGATGGCAAGGATGGCCACAGAGTAATAGAGAATTTCTTCTAAGTTAAAACCGATTAATGGCAATGTGAGTTCCTCCGACTTCTACTTTGATATGATTTAATGTGCCAGTGCCGCGTCATTATGTCAAAAAGAATGTATAGAGAAATAAGGCTATTGTGTCAAACGAAAATCTGACGTAGAAATTTGAAGAGGTTTCAATCAATGGACCGTGTTCAAAAAAATAAAAAGAATGCTGTTTTAGTCATAGACAGCGATCCGGCCGGAGCTGAAAAAATTAAGAGCTTTATTGTTGAAAGTGATTACCGGGTTTATTCCGTCGGCACCCCGAAAGAAGCCCAAAAAATTATGGCGGGAAAAAAGATAGATGTCGTTCTGCTGACGCTTAGACCACCGTATCACGCTCCGGAGATCCTCATAACAACACTGCAGGAAAATAAATCTGATCCAATGCCGCCGGTAATTGTTATTCTGGAAAGCTTTGAGGAAGAGGTCGTTGCGGCGGCATTGAATGTCGGTGCGGTGGATTTTCTCACCTTTCCCGTGGATTCCCGGGAACTGATAAGACGGGTAGGGGTTCAGGTCCGCATGCTAACGTCTGATTCTGATCCTATTTCGAATAGATCTCCGGACAGACTCTTGACCCGGCTTTTGGGTGGATTATATTCTCGAACCGGCACAAGCGAACGTCTGCTTGACCGCTACGAGAAACTGGCAAGGCTGGGTGTGGGGAGTTACGGTGAGGCTTGGAAGGTACGAGACATTAAGAACGCGCCGCCCATGATATATGTGGCCAAGATCCCCCTGAGCAAAAAACTTAACGCCAAGATCGAAAAAGAAGCCCAGATATTGGGCCGGCTGGACGATCATGAAGGTGTCCCCAAAGTTCGCGAGGTCATCGGCGTTGAGAACAGAAAGGTGCTCATCCAGGAGTTTGTGTCCGGGAAAACCCTTGATGAAATGATTGAACGGGAGTTTGAAGCCAAAGAAGTGGAGTCCGTCGTAATTCAGTTGACGAATGTCGTGGCGTATGCCCACGAGCTGGGAATAATTCACAGGGATATAAAACCGTCGAATGTCATGGTCACACCTGACGGCTTCATAAAGCTTCTGGATTTTGGGGCAGCCAAGGAACTCAAGGAAAAAGAGTTTTCCGCCACCGTAACCGGTTCACGCCCCTATATGTCGCCGGAACAGATTATGGGAAGAAGCCAGAAACGTTCGGACGTATGGGCGCTTGGGGTCGTCATGTACGTGCTCTATACCGGCATGTTTCCGTTCTATCACGAGGTTGAAAAAGTTCTCATGGATATGATATTGGAATATCCGCCGTCGCCGCCCAGCAAATTCAATAAGGCGTTGGATCCGGAAATCGAACAAATCATACTGAAATGCCTGGTAAAAAATCCTGAAAATCGCTACCTTGACGCCGGCGCTCTCAGGGAGGGCATCACCCATTCTTTTCCCGGCTATGGCGCAACGATATTGCCGCTTTACTAAGGGACGGCGGGAAACCACCGTTACCCGGCCACCCGCGAAGACTTATCTTGCTTTGTCCGCGTAAACTGCAACATCCATGACCATGATTACAATGTCTATATCTTCACCGTGGCGGTTTTTCATGAGGCCCTCTATCACCCCTCTGGGGCTGAATCCGGCTTTCTTAAACACTGCCAGGGCACCATGGGCTTTAAGGGGGAATTCCACCATAAGTTTCTCAAGCCCGAACTCCAGAGCCAGGTCTACCAGCTCGTTGATCATCAGTGTCCCCAACCCCTTTTCGTGAAAATCCGGCTCCACAACGATTCTGATGGTGCCCAAATGTTTCCGCCAGCCGTGGGCCACTCGATGAAGGCTCGCATTGGCCACAATCTTCGCATCCTTTATGGCCAAAAGCGGAAACACGTGATCATAATCGAGTTGATCAAACCATCGGTCGATCACCTTTGGGTCGGTAACATCGCTGCGGACGTACTGAAGCACTGAGGGGGTGAGTCGGCCAAAAAATTCTCCCAGCTGCTTGCGGTCGGTTTTGACCATGGGTCTTAAAAGAACCTCGGTGCCGTCTTTAAGCTTTCCCTTTTTTTCCAAACCTTCCATTTTCGTCATATAATCGCCCCCTAAGATTATAGAATGAACTTCTTAAGTCCCGTTCAAAAGCCTTTTTGCAAAGAACTCGGGTAGGTCTGCACCAACGATTTTTTTCATGGTTGACAATATATCATACTCTACCAGCTTGAACGTTATTGAATTATTTTCAGTGTCAAAGATGCAATAGGAAGACCTGGGATCACCGTTTCGAGGCTGTCCGACACTTCCGGGATTCAGAAGATAAAGCTCCCCATCGTTCAACCGGATCGTACCGTCCGGCGGGATCTCAACGGGTGCCACTTTCTTACGGACATCCATGCGCCAGACCTTTCTTTTATGGGTGTGCCCGAACAGGCAGACATTTGTCTTGCCCCAAATTCCATTTTTCATCTTCTTTAAGATGGCTCTGGCCTGGAAGGGGAGCGCTATATAATTGGCTGTATTTTCAGGGGAGCCATGGCAGGCCAATCCACAAGGTAAGCGACGGCTTTCCTCCAGACCGTCCAAAAAATGGATGTTCTCATCGGTGAGGTTGTTCCTCGTCCAAAGGATAGCCGCACGTGCGTAGATGTTGAAGCCCTCGGCAAATATAGGGTTGCATGCCGCCTGTTCATGATTCCCTTGGATGGAATGCATTCCGATAGTTCTGCCCAGTTCCACACATTCGTTGGGATTGGCATTATACCCCACAAGATCGCCAAGATTCAGAATTCGGTCCGTTCGGTGGTCAAGATCATTCACCACCGCCTGAAACGCCTCGATGTTGGCGTGGATATCTGAAAGGATCGCTATACGCAAGGATCACCCCTGAATTTTTCTTTAAAACAGCACGTTCATCCTTTTGGGGCGGAAAATGATGTCCCGGGAATGATTATAAAATGCATAAAAAAGGTTTTGAAGAGCGTTTAAGAACCTAAAAAGAACCTAAAAGTTCTTTGAATTTATTTCTAAGCCATTTTTTTATTAAATCTCTAGCATACAATCGCCCCGCAATTGGAAGGAGAATCAGGGCAAAATAGAAAACGTTCCCGGCTTTGATGAAGTCAAAAACCACCACCAAACTGACCATAATCAAAGCTGTTACCACATTTGCGGCCAGACCGGTGAGTTCATTGAGCTTTCCAGTCATATATTCCTGCAGCTCAGATTCTACCAGCAGTACTTTCTTTCCTTTTATTTGTCTTTGTAAGATCATACTTTTTAGATCCCCATCGTTTCTGTTCGAAGATATCAAATTTAAAAACACCGTAGCAGGTCTTTTATGAATTATCAACAGAAGGTGTCAAGACATTCAGGGCAAGGGCATTTGAACGTTTTTTTTGCGAGGAACACATGGTTTGCCCCGTGAAATATCCAAATACCCTTGTGCTTTAAAGTCGGCCAAAAGCTCCCATTTGATGATATGCTTTTTAAAGACCTGTTTTCATCCTTGACCCATGATACATGTTTATTGTATTTCAAAAATAACAATGACTTTTTTATAACCGGTTTCGAAACAATCATCCGGTCCGATATTGAGCCTTTTGCTCTATTATCAACGATAAATTTCACTGCTTAAAATAATATTATATACTTCCTTGCCGCATTTAAAACTATATATCGATCAAGACGTCGTCCAGTCTCCCCAGGCAATTTCCATTCGATCCCGCATCAATGCCCCCGCCGTGGTCGTTGAGAATGTTCAAGCGCTTTATCGGTCGATTTCATCATCAGACGATCCTGTTCAGAAAGGCAAAACAATCCTATTCCTCACCCGCAACAAAGGTGCCTTTATTAAGCCGTGTCCCGGTACCCGTTGTTACACCTGTTGCGATTATCAAATTTTGCATATCGGCACCTTTTGCAATATGGACTGCTCATATTGTATTCTACAAACATACTTTCATCCACCGATTCTACAGTATTTTGTCAACCAAAACGATCTTATGGTCGAGTTAGACCGTATGTTTCTTGAAAAAAAAATAACCCGGATCGGGACCGGAGAATATACAGACAGTATGATCTGGGAAATATGGACGGACCTCTCAAGCCTTCTGGTTCCAAAGTTTTCAAAGCAGTCCCGCGCCGTATTGGAACTAAAGACGAAAACAACAGCCATTGAAAAACTAACGCAGCTTCGTCACAATCGAAAAACCATTGTAGCGTGGTCTTTGAACACAAACCGAATTATTAAAAATGAAGAGATTCATACGGCATCTCTCTCTGCCAGGCTCCGGTCTGCAGCAAAATGCGAGTCCTCGGGATACCCGCTTGGTTTTCACTTTGATCCCTTGGTCATTTATGACGGGTGCCAGGAAGAATACCTGCGAGTTGTTGAACAACTGTTTGCCAATGTATCTTCAAAAAATATCGCATGGATAAGCCTCGGAACTTTCCGATTCATGCCTTCTTTGAAATCGATCATACAAAAACGCTTTCCTGATTCAAAAATAATATACGGAGAATTTATATCAGGCCTGGACGGTAAGATGCGTTATTTTAAGCCGCTGAGGATAGATCTTTATCGAAAGATGGTGGCCTGTATCAGAGAATATGCTCCGGATGCACTCGTATACTTATGCATGGAAGACGATGAAGTATGGCAAAAGTCTCTGGGATTTATCCCTTCGGACCGCGGTGGTTTGCCAAGGATGCTGGATGAAAGTGCTGCATTGCATTGTGGATTGGATGTGCGCTGGTAATGGTAAATATCTTGTTTGTCCTTGTGCAATCCTATTCGCTGCCTCGTTGACCGGAAGCAATATTTTTTTCAAAGGGCTTAAGATGGCAATCCGCCACATACGCCGAAATACCCAAGCAAAGATGGCGGATTGTCGCGTGGGCTATTCTTTGTCTCTGTTTATTTCTTCTATAATTTTCTGGGAAATCTGAGCAGGAACTTCATCATAATGTGAAAACTCCATGTTAAACATGCCGCGTCCACCGGTAATTGATCTCAGATCCGGCGCATAAGACAAAAACTCTGCCATCGGCACCCGTGCATTTATGACCTGATTTTTCCCCTTGCTGTCCATACCGAGGACCCGGCCGCGTCTGCTGTTGAGGTCTCCCATAATATCACCCATGTATTCATCCGGAGTGGTAATGGAAATGTTCATGATCGGTTCAAGGAGAACCGGACCGGCATCTGCGGTAGCCTTTTTGAATGCCAGAGAACCTGCAACTTTAAATGCCATCTCAGATGAATCAACAGAATGATAGGATCCATAATCAAGGGTGGCCCTGAAATCGATACACGGGAACCCCGCAAGAATTCCTTTCTGACAGGATTCAATGATTCCTTTTTCAACAGCCGGTATATACTGCTTGGGAATTGCGCCGCCAACGATTTTATCTACGAATTCGAAACCTTTTCCTCTGGGAAGTGGTTCTACCTCGATCCAACAGTCACCATACTGACCGTGGCCTCCGGTTTGCTTTTTATGTTTTCCCTGAACCCTTACTTTCTTTGTAATCGTCTCTTTATAGGGGATCTTAGGGGTATCCAGCAGAACTTCAACATTGAATTTTCTTTTGAGTTTTTCAGCCGTAACTTCAATATGAACCTGTCCCAAACCGGACAACAGGATCTGTTGGGTCTCGGGGTTACGGGTAAGTTGTAACGCGATATCTTCTTCCAAAAGTTTAGACAAAGAGCTAAATATTTTATCTTCATCCCCTTTTGATTTGGGCTGGACGGCAAATGATATCAGCGCAGGAAGCGGTTCAGCACATTTGAATTTTACCTTGCGGCTGTTATCGCAAATGGTATCCCCCGTAGTTGTCTCTTTTAGTTTGGCCACGGCGACAATTGATCCGGGTCCGGCTTCGGTTATCAGTTTCTGTTCCTTTCCGGCAAGTCTCAGAAGCTGATTATACCGTTCATTTGTATCTTTATTGGTGTTAAAAAAATTACCGACGGCGCCCAGTGTGCCTGAAACAATCCTGAAAATTGACAAGCGGCCTGCAAAGGGGTCGGCAACGGTTTTGATTACGAAACCGGCGAAAGGCGCATCCGGGTCCGGCCCACATTCTATCTCACCTTCACCGGCATCATCGGTAGCGATCCAGGAACCACGATCGAGCGGAGACGGCATACAGTTTATAATAAAGTCCTGAAATAGATCGATGCCGATATTATTTGTCGCCGATCCACAGAGAACCGGAATAAATGTTCGGGATAATGTGCCCTTTCTTAATGCAGACTTTATTTCATCATCTGGCAAGGATTCTCCTTCAAGATACCTTTCCAGCAGTTCATCGTCCGACTCTACAACATTCTCCACCAGCGCTTCTCTCTCTTCTTCAGCCATATCCTGCATATCGGAGGGAATGTCGGTCTTCGTTGCGCTACCTTTCGCATCATAAATGAATGCTTTCATGCTGATGAGGTCGACCACTCCTTTGAAATCTGCTTCGGATCCTATTGGAAGCTGAAGCCGAATGGGCTTGGGCTCAAAGCATTCATCTGCATCTCTGAAAGTGCGTAAAAAATCCGCCCGTTCTCTGTCGAGTTTGTTGATAAAAATAACTGAAGGTAAGTTGAACTCTTCGGCAAATTCCCAAGCTTGCTCTGTTTGTACTTTTACACCGTCCACGGCGTCTATTACCACTACCGCCCCGTCGGCTGCCTGCACGCAGCTTCTTGTGTCTGAAAAGAAATTCAAATCACCGGGCGTATCGATGAGACTGATCGTATGTTTCTTCCAGTCGAACTGATGGAACCCGCTGCTTAAGCTGATGTTTCGTTTTAATTCTTCCGGCTCAAAGTCCATCGCGGTATTCCCGTCGTCGACGCGTCCATGTCTATTAATGACACCGGTATTAAAAAGCATTACCTCAGCCAAAGACGTTTTTCCCGCACCTCCATGGGCTACCAGGGCAATGTTCCTTAAACCTTCTATTTTTTCGGTCATTTAATCTCCTCTCTGCTAGATTTATTAAATTGGCAATCCATTTCGATTGGATCTTTAAACTTCAATTTTTATATTGTTATCTTAAAAAAATCAAGATTAACTTTAGCAAACTCCCGGGAAGTCGTTTCCGATCGACATCGAATCCACACCCCCAAGAACCTTGATAGAGCGAGTGGGCAATCCGTCAATTTTTGATTTTTAAGAAAATAAAAAATTCCCTGTTTCCTTTTGGGCCGAGTAGGGGTGAAGGGATGACAAATTCGCGCATAAGACTCAATTTGGTAAAATAATCAGAAAGGTCTTCGATAACCTCAGCATGCAGAACAGGGTCGCGTACAACACCGCCTTTCCCGACATTACCTTTTCCAACTTCGAAC
>JAQYVT010000017.1 GCA_030145345.1 Desulfobacterales bacterium | reverse complement strand
TACCTCTGTGTCCCCCATCCCCTCCTTTCTCTTTTATTTTTAATTTTCCAAAAGCAAGGTCGATGTCGTCGTGAACGACCAACATGTCCTCACATAATATCCTAAAATATCCTGCAATTTTATGAACATAAGGCCCGCTTCTGTTCATAAAGGCCATTGGTTTAGCCAGAACAATCTTTACACCATTGACCGATCCGATGCCGAATCGGGTATCAAACTTTCGTTTTGCAAAATCAATAGAGAAAGCCTCTGAAAGTTTATCCACTGCCAGGAAACCCGCATTGTGGCGGGTTTCTGCATAGGCTTCACCCGGATTCCCCAGACCAACCACCAAGCGTAATCGTTTTTGCGGCATCAATAATACCTGTAAAAACTATTCTTCGCTAGCAGCTTCGGGTGTTTCTCCATCTTCTTTTTCAGCGTCTTCCGCTTCGGCCTCTTCTTCTTCTTCCGGTTCTTCTTCAATCTTCGGCGTGAGTATGGTTACCACCGTAAGATTGCGATCACCTAAAAATTCAACGTCACCGTCCAGGGAAATATCTTCCACATGGATGGAATCTCCCATATCCAGATCGGTAACATCGATCTCGATGGATTCCGGGACCTCAAACGGCAGGCATTGCACTTCAAGCTCACGTCTTATAATCTGTAGAATACCGCCACGTTCCACGCCCACGGACGTGCCGGTGGTTACAACCTGGACGCCAACCGTAATCTTGCGATCCATGTCGATTTCATAGAAATCGATATGCAAATAATTCCGTGAAACCGGATGGACCTGGAGTTCCTTTATCATGGCGGGTCGGGTGTGGGTTTCACCATTTTTTTGAATGACCAGGTTCAAAATGATCTGACCGCTCCTTCCTTTTTTCAAGACCAGATCAAGGTCATTTTTATTTATCGAAAGAAGAACGGATTCTGTTTTCGGGCCGTAAAGCACAGCAGGGATCTGTCCTGTCTGTCTGAGGCGTCGTGCAGGACCGTTGCCCACCGTAGTTCTGATATTGGTTTTTAGTTCTATTAATTCCAAAATATATTTATCCTCCTTAATACACTTTTATACAAACAGAGATGTCACCGAATCTCCTCTGAAGCTTCGGACAATCGCCTCGCCGATCAGCGCGGAAATCGAAAGAACCTTTATTTTTTTACAGGATATGGCATTATTTCTTAGCGGGATGGTGTCTGTCACAACCAGGGCTTTCAGCGGTGATTTTTCAATCCTTTCGATTGAAGGCCCCGATAGAACAGGATGTGCACAAACGGCATAGACCTCTCTGGCGCCATTTTTTATGATGGCACCTGCAGCTTCCACCAGGGTACCCGCGGTATCGACCATATCGTCCAGAATAACCACTACTTTTCCGGCGACATCACCGACCACGGCCATGGCCTTGGCTTCGTTGGGTGCTTCTCTCCGCTTATCGATGATGGCGAGACCGGCATTGAGGCGTTTTGCAAAGGCCCTGGCCCTTTCCACACCCCCCGCATCTGGAGAAACGATCACAAGGTCATTATTAAAATTGTTCCGGATATGATCGATAAGAACCGGAGCGGCAAAAAGATTGTCCACGGGGATATCGAAAAAGCCCTGAATTTGCCCGGCATGGAGATCCAGTGTGATGACTCTGGAAGCACCGGCAATAGTCAGCATGTCAGCGACCAGTTTAGCGCTGATGGGAACGCGCGGCGCAACCTTTTTGTCTTGGCGTGCATATCCATAATATGGAATTACCGCTGTTATCCTGGCGGCTGAGGCACGCTTTAATGCATCCAACATCAGGAGCAATTCAACGAGATTTTCGTTGACCGGAGAACAGGTTGACTGAATTACAAAAACATCTTTTGATCTGACGTTTTCATCGATTTCTATCTGGATCTCACCGTCACTGAACCGTTTTACCTTTTCTCCGCCCAGAGCAACATTGAGGTAACTGCATACTTTTTTAGACAGGGCCGGGTTTGAATTTCCTGAAAATATTATAAAATCATCCATCAAAGTAAATATCCTGTATATTCCGCTGCATGCAAGGGAGGCTGCCTCCCTGTTCACCGTATCATTTCAAAACAGACGTCATTTGGCTGGGGCGGGAGGATTCGAACCTCCGAATGCAGGAACCAAAGTCCTGTGTCTTACCGCTTGACGACGCCCCAGAAGCGAAAATGTTGACCATCGATCAAGATAAACATCCCCGTCAATAGCCGGGTGATTTTATGTGTCTGATATGCTGTATCCATCATCCTGCGTTATCATATCTGCAAGATACAGCTGCCACGTATCATCAGAACGAGCAAGGGCATGTTTTGCCGTTGAGGCTTTATTTGAATCAGAAAAAAGACCGAACACAGTCGGCCCGCTACCCGACATTAAAGCTCCCAGTGCCCCATGGTCTAAAAGAGCCGTCTTAACAGTATTAATAACAGGGTATTTTGATGCCACGACTGCCTCAAGATCATTGCATAAATGGCATCCTGGATCAAAACCTCCCTTATTCAAAAGAGAATATTTAAGTTTTTTTTTACACTTTGTCAATCTTAAATTCAGATTTTTATAAACCGTTGCGGTTGAAACACTAAACCCTGGAAAAACCAGCAATATCTTTGTCTTTTCAAGCCCTGGATAAACTTCCAGTTTTTCACCGATTCCCGATGCTGTGGCCGGTTTTCGGAAAATAAAAAAAGGGACGTCCGCTCCGATCGAACGTCCCATGGACATCAGTTCGTCCGTGGAAAAGGGATACCCGTAATATCGATTTAATCCTAAAAAAACAGCGGCGGCATTGCTGCTTCCCCCACCGAGACCGGCTGCCACCGGTATCTGTTTTTGTATAGAAATTTTTACCCCTTCATTTCTCTTCATTCTTTTATAAAAAAGATCTGCCGCAGCAAAGGCAAGGTTTGTTTCATCTTCCGGGACATGGGGATGATCGCACGAAACCGCCGTCTTTTCAACGCCGACGTCCAGTGATACCGTGTCGCAAAGTCCGATACAACACATCAGCGAGAAGAGATCATGGTAGCCGTCGGGCCTTTTCCCGATAATCTGTAGAAAAAGGTTTATTTTGGCAGGAGAAAGAATTTTCATGAAATACCCGGATTAACCCTTCTCTTTCACATAGATCATCCTCAGATCATACAGTATGTTTTTAAGCATTTTCGCTTCATCTTCTGTTAAATTCCCTTGGGTTTTTTCTTCCAGCATACCCAGAATATCTATGGTCTGTTTTGCGATGGGGAGGTTTTTAACGTTTTTACCGGTGCCCGGGTCTTCTATCACGCCCATGTGCATCAGCGCAGAAGAGTTTAAAGAAAAAATAAAGGTTGCAAAATTTATTTCCGGCAACGGAAAGTCTTCGGCATCCTTATCCGGCTCAGCAGCCTTTTCCGGTTCTTCGGTCTTGGCTTCCTCCTTGGCAGGTTCAGCCTTTTCTTCTTTTATCTCCGTCTCTTCATCCCCTTTCGCGAATGTCCGTCTGTCTTTGATAATAAAATCTTTTTTTTCCGACATATCCTGTCTCCTGTAATCTTCTGGTGGTTAAGATAGATGAACCCGCAACATGGGTTTTCCCAGCAAAAGTAAAGCATCCGGGCTTTGGGGACCCGGTTTTTCAGGACTAAATCAATTAAAGGCCAAACGATAATATTTTCAAGGTCCTGAAATGTTACACGCGTAAAAACAAAAAAGATTTAACAGAGAAAATAAATCTTTTCAACAAGATTCAAAACAATTGTATCAAATTGGTCTATTGAGAAATCGGTGGAAAATTCTGAATCTGGTCATTAAAGGGCCAATAACCGACGAACGGTCAATAGCATTTCAAAATGTCCGGGTTATAAATTTATTTTAATTCTTGTTGTAATAATTTCTGAAAATTTTGAATACCTGATGTGAAAGAATAGATTGCACAATAAATTGTGCATTTTGATAATTTTCACCGTTCGAAATAGGTTCTTAAGAAACAATTCTCGTTGCCAATAAGCTTGGATTCGGGAAATTTAACGGGATGAGCGCTGAACCTGTGAACGCTTGCGATAATCTTTATCACCATATTTTGATATGCGGTCATCAGGTGTCGTTTTTAACCACCTTATCCATAATTTTATCGCTTTTAACTACTATATATTGTGCTATTTTTTATTTGACATACAAAATACATTAACCTATAAGTTTTTAAACAAGGTTAAACGCTAAACGAGGGTAAAGTAAAACATGACGGTTTCGTAAAAGGCTTTTTACGCGTTCATCAAATATCACAGAATCGGGCTTGACTTGACACATTGACAAGGTCGGGACGTGCGTCCAACCCAGAGTATAAATACTTATTCTTTATATTTCAAGCTGTACCATAGTATGGACCCTTTCGTTTTTATGTAGTTGGAGGATTTAATGATGGCCGGAAAACCAACCTATAAGGAACTGGAGAAAAGGGTCAAAGAGCTGGAGAAAGAAGCTTTTGAGCACAAGCAGACGGCGGGAGCGCTTAGAGAAAGGGAGGCCACATTAAGAAGCATCTTTCGAGCTGTGCCAGCAGGTATTGGTACGGTATGCGATAGAGTTATCAAACAAGCCAATGATCGGCTGTGTGAAATACTGGGTTATTCCCAAGAAGCGCTATTAGGAAAAAGTTCAAGAATGCTATACCTGACCGATGAGGATTATAAACATGTTGGGAGTGAGAAATACGCACAGATCTATGAACGCGGAACCGGGATTGTCGAAACACATTTGCAGCGCAAAGACGGCAAAGTGATTGATGTCCTTTTAAGTTCGGCCCCTATTGACCCGAACGATTTGTCGATGGGTGTAACCTTTACGGTACTTGATATAACCAGTCGCAAGAAAACAGAGGCGGCGCTACAAGAGAGTGAAGAACGGTACCGGAGCCTTTTCAAGAACAATCATGCCGTGATGCTACTGATTGATCCGGAGAATGCAGATATAATAGATGCCAACCCGGCAGCTATCTCCTTCTATGGCTGGAGTCATGAAGAGCTTACCGGCAAGAAAACTTCAAATATTTATATGCTCACAGAAGAGCAAGTGTTTCAGGAAATGGAGAAAGCGAAGACGGAACAGCATCGAAAACTTTATTTTCAGAACTGTCTGGCGAGTGGAGAAATCCGTGATGTTGAAATATACAGCGGTCCTATTAAACTGCATGATAGAGAACTTCTATATTCGATTATTCATGACATCACGGATCGAAAGCAGGCGGAGGATAAGGTGCGAAAAGGTCGCGACGAGCTGAAGCAGCGAGTTAATGAACGAACTGCCGAACTGGTTGTGTCAAACGAGAAACTGAAGAAAGAAATAATAGAACGTAAGCAGATGGAGGAAGCGCTTCGAGAAAGCGAAAACCGCTTCCGTACTCTCGTAGAAAGTTCACCGGTGGGTATTTGCATCATCCAACAGAACCAAATCGTCTACCAAAATCCCAGCCTGAAAAGGCTATGGGGACCTTTACCCAAAAGATTTGAAAACCATGTCCTCGACTACCTCCATGCGGACGATGTTGACAAGTGCAAGAAGGTTTATCGACAAATGACTTCCGGAAAGACCCAAACATCGGCCGTGGACTTCAGGTTTTATCCGCCGGGGAAAAAGGATCGTAAATTTAGTCTATGTTGGGTAGAGTGCCGCGCTAGTTTGATTAACTATCAGGAAGAGGATGCGATCCTGCTCAATATGATGGACATCACCCAGGTCAAGGAAATAGAACATTTATTAGCCATCCAACAAAGGATGAGCTCGCTGGGACATGTTGCGGCCGGCATCGCTCATGAAATACGAAACCCGCTGACCGGGATCAATTCTTATTTATACACCCTTGAAGATTTATGTGATTCGGAAATTATTGAGGGTGACCAAATTGAAATGATTAAACAAATTGTCCGCCAATTTCACCTTGCATCAGACAAAATTGAGGCCGTTATTAAAAGAGTGCTCGATTTTTCCAGGCCCAATCCTCCTAAAATGGATCTGATTGACCTTAACCAATGTATTGAAGGGACACTGAATTTTTCAGCGGTCACGCTTCGCCAAAATGATATCAAGCTCGAAAAGTCACTGAAACCAGACTTGCCGAAATGCTATGGCGATTCTCATCTGATCGAACAGGTCCTCTTAAATCTGATCAATAATGCGACCCGGGCAATGGGAAAAAACCAAAAATCCAAAAGGATTCAGATCGATTCATTCTGCAAAAAGAAAAACCTTTACATTCAAGTTTCCGACTCGGGACCGGGCATTCCCGAAGAACTCAAAAATCAAGTTTTTAATCCCTTTTTTACAACCAGTCCCGATGGGACAGGGATTGGGTTGAGCATTGCCCAAAGAATCATTTCGGATCACCATGGAACGATTACAATTCTGGAAAACGAATATGGTGGCTCCACTTTTAGAGTCGGACTTCCGATAGAAAAAAGGACGCACTCTAGATGATATCTTTTACTATATTTATTGTTGATGATGAACCGTTGGTCAGGGAAGGAATCTCCCTGGCACTTAGAAAATTCTACCGTGTCGAAGCCTTTCCTTCTGCCGAGGCCGCGATTGAGTCCATGCCAAGCAACATACCGGATATGGTTCTTCTTGATGTCGGTCTGCCGGGCATGAGCGGAATTCAAGCGCTTGAGAAGATAAAGCAAATCCATCCAGACATGATCGTTATCATGATAACGGCCCTTGAGGATGTCAGCACCGTTGTTGAGGCCATGAAACTCGGCGCACACGATTATGTGGTTAAACCGGTGCAGATGGATGCGCTGATGGTAAGCGTCCGCAACGCACTCGACGCGGTTTCCATGCGCAAGGAGATTCAGGCCCTCCATGAAAAGTACCTCAAGGAGAATCTGCCCTGCTTTATCGGTGAAAGCGATGCCGTCCAGAATATCATGGACATTGTCAAGAAAGCGGCCCGCAGCCCTGATACCCCCATTCTAATACAGGGTGAAACCGGAACGGGCAAAGAGCTGATTGCCAGGGCCATCCATTACCGCAGTCCCCATTTCAAGGGACCCATGATTGCGGTCAATTGTGCTTCAATACCTAAAGAATTGATTGAAAGTGAGCTTTTTGGGTATGAAAAAGGCGCTTTTAGCGGCGCCAACCGGAGTGGTAAAACAGGGTTGGTTGAAAAGGCGAACAACGGAACCCTATTCCTTGATGAAATTGGCGATCTGAGCCTGGAGGCTCAGGCAAAGCTATTGAGATTCCTGGAAGACGGCGAATTTTACAGGGTGGGCGGTACCCGGAAACAAAACATCCGTACCAGAGTCGTATCCGCAACCAACAAGAATCTGCTCCAAATGATCGAAGAGGAACGCTTCAGACCCGATCTTTATCATAGAATCGCGGTGGTCAAAATCGAAACCCCCGCCTTAAATCAGCGACGTGATGATATTCTTTTGATCGCGAAACACTTTTTGGTCGAATTCAACCAAAAGCTGGGCAAAAAATTTACCGGTATTTCTCCCAAAGCTGAATCGACCTTAAAAACATTTGAATGGAAAGGCAATGTCCGCGAATTGAAAAATGTTATCGAAAAAGGCGTCCTCCTCGAAGAAGGGCCGGAACTGATGCTCCAAAATTTAGGCCTGGAGACCACCAGCCAGGATAACGCTTGCATAGAACTTGAAAATGGAACCCAGCTCCCACCGTTGCCCTTGGCAGGCATCGATTTCCCCGCCTTTATTGCCGCCATTGAATCGTATTACTTCCAGAAGGCACTCCAATTGGCCAACGGCAACGAAAGCAAGGCCGCCAAACTGTTGAATTTAAGCCGCGACAGCTTCCGTTATCGTCGCAAAAAATTAGACCATGTCGGTTGACTCCAAAAACCTGCCTTATATTTATTCTTTTTGTCGGCAATGGACGACGTTGGTGTGTCATTTTCCACAGCTTGTTTGTGTTAAATTCCTCAATTTGGCCGATGGGTATTGATATCATATAGAGTTTGCAACATTTAACTTTATGATATCTTTAATTTTTTCGGACAAGCATTTCTTTGGCATATTCCCTGCAGAAGGAATCAAAGGTTACTATTTTCGTAACAGTTTAATTCTTTGAAACAAGCCGGTTTCAAAAGGACTTCAGGTATGATTATATTTTCAAAAAGGTAAAGTGTTACCTATTTTCTAATCATGAACACTGCGAGTCGATGAATTTATTGAAAACCTATTTTCGCTCAAGAAACACATAGAGCTCTGGACCATTGGTTCGAACACGACAAGAAAAAGAATGGGGACTAACGCAAAAAAGCAAATCAGCGGTTGTTTCTTGAAAGTTCAAGCTCAACTGACCCTCGTTGCCTGTCTGCTCATGTCGCTTTTCCTGGCAAGCGCCGTTTACGCTGAAACGGTTCGCGACGAGTTCAATGCCGTTGCCTACAACGGCAGCGACGGCACGGTGAACTGGAGCGCCACCCCCTGGGTGGACGTGTGGGATGATGGCACGCCGGTTTGGGGCAATGTTTGGGTGGAAAATCAGTGTCTCGCCATGCAGAGCTATGACCCGTTTGATTTTCACGGTATTTATCGGCCCGCCAATCTTTCCGGGGCCACATCGGCAACCCTCTCCTTCGACTATGCTGGCGACAGTGCTGGCGCCCCGGACGGAATGCTTAAGGTTGAGGTCTCCGATGACGGCGGCACCAGCTACACCACCCTTGAAGAATTCCAGATCGGAGACGTCCCCGGAAACAAAAGTTATACCCTGGAAAGCGCCATCAGTCTGACGGCGAATGTACGGGTTAGTTTCTGGTTTCATGGTGCCGTGCCCGGCTATCAACACATCCACATCGACAACGTCCAGATCGACTATACCACCGGGGAGACCCTCAGCGGAAGGGTCTTTGAAGATGCCGACTTTGCCGGCACGGCTGCCGACTACGACGGGGGTGCCGGCGATCTTGCCCTCGCCAATGTGGACGTTGAACTTTACAACAGTAGCAATACATACATTACGTCGGCGACCACAGATGCCGGCGGCAACTACAGCTTCACCGGCCTTGCTGACGGTACCTACAAGGTCCGTGTTCGCTCGACCACCATCGGTGATGCCGACACCCTGCCCAATGGCGGCCTGAACGCTACGGTCCCCGGAACCTGGCCCTACCCCCTGCCGGAGATGACCTGGGGCAATGGCACAGCCCTGTATGGCGGCCAGGATGTTTCCGTGGATGATACCGCTACAGGAGACAATGCCGGTCCGGGGGACACCTATGTCACCGTCACGGTGAGCGGCGCCGACGTCTCCAATGTCAACTTCGGTTTTGCCCATAACCTCATTGTGAACACCGATGACGATTCGAATGCGAACAACGCACGCAGCAAACAAGGCAGCCTGCGGCAGTTCATCAAGAATGCCAACGCCATCGGCACGACCGGTGGAACCACGGCAAACTCCAGCCAGTTTCGGATTCCAGCCGCCTTGCTGGTCGGCGGAGTTGCATCCATTGCACCGGTAACCGTGCTGCCTGGCAGTGTGGATACCGGGACGACATTGGATGGCACCACCCAGACAACCACTATCGGCAACACCAACGCCAGCGGTCCGGAGATCGAGATGAACGGAACTAGTGCAGGTTCCGGTGCTGATGGCCTGATTATCAGCGGGGGGAGCAGCACCGTACGGGGCCTGGTGATCAATCGTTTTGGTGATGAGGGAATCACGCTGATGACGGCAGGGAGCAATGTGATCGAAAACAATTACATTGGGACCGACGTGAGCGGGACCCTTGATCGGGGCAACACCGGCAATGGGATTTCCATACGATCCGGGTCCAATGGCAACACCATCGGCGGTGTGACAACAGGAAACCTCATATCGGGTAATAGTGGGGACGGCATACGGATCGCGACGAACGGAAATGTTGTCCGGGGAAATTTAATTGGTACCGATGTGGGCGGGTCAGGAGCCCTGCCGAACTCTCTTAGAGGGATGTCGATCAGATCAGGATGCTCCGGTAACACCATCGGCGGGACAACGGCAGGTATGGGCAATAGCATTGCCAACAATGCATTGGATGGGATTGCCATAATCGACAGCTCCACAGCGAATGCGCTGCTGGGAAACGCGGTGTATTCAAACAATGGACTGGGAATAGACCTCAACGATGATGGGGTGAGCGCCAACGATGTGGGGGACGGCGATACAGGGTCTAACTATACCCAGAACTATCCGGTGCTGACACTGGCAAGCACCCTGGACGGGACGACGACGATCGAAGGTTCCCTCAGCAGCGCCGCCAGCACTACCTTCCGAATCGAATTCTTTTCCAGCCCTGCCGCTGATCCCTCGGGATACGGTGAGGGGGAAACGTACCTGGGATCGACCACCGTTACAACCGACGGAAGCGGGAATAGAGACTTCACGTTTCCCACGTCGGTTCCGGTGGGCTACGTCGTAACGGCCACGGCAACTGACCCGGGTAATAATACGTCCGAATTCAGTAAATCTTTGAGTGTCCTTCCCGGGAATGACATCGGGGGCGACTGTGATTTTTCCGACTGGACCGACGGTGACGGCACCGAATTCGTCGTCGACGACGCGGGGGGAGAAAATGACTGGGTCGACCCGCCACCATTAGACGTTACGCGGTTCGGCGTTGCAAGCAATCTTGTCGACACCTTCTATCTCCTCTTCGGTTTCGACGACAGCTCCCCTAAGAAGACCGCCGCCGGCGTGCTCATCGACACCGACCTCGACGACAACATCAATGCCGCCCTCATCGTGTCATTCGATAAAACCGGCAGCTCCGAGGTGGAACTCTACACCTGTGATAACAGCATCCCCTACGGATGCGGCAATCAGACCCTCAGCCAGACCTATACAACCCCCGGGGATTACTGCGTCGGCACCGCAACCGGGCCGTGGGATACGGACACCTTCGTTGAGGTGGAATTGCCCTACAGCGACCTGCCGTCATTTACGGGCGGGCCCACCATTCTTACCGCTTTGATCTCATACAGCAAAGCCGATCTATCGAAACCCAAGGATTCCATCTACGCCGACTACTACGACCGGACACTCTACGACGCGGACACCGGCGAAGGCGAGACGATCGACGAGGCAGGCACCCCCACCATCGGAGGGACTGTCTTCTCTGATGAAGGCACGACCGTCGTCGGGGCAGGGAGGACCGTCGTCCTCCTGAAGAACGGGGTGCTCGCGGAGACGGACATCACCGACGATGACGGCTATTGGTTCATGGTCGTCCCGTCCGTCGCCGGAGACAATCTGGTGGCATACGTCGACGGTGATGCGACCTACAAGGGGACGACCGTCACCGTTTTTGACGGTACCCTTCTTAACGACCTTGATATCTACGCGGGCCATTGCATCACCCGTCACGACAACGGCGGAGTCCTTTCCACTGCCACCATGGCGGGCGCAAAAGGAGGATCGACGGACAGCGATATTCTCTATTCGGTGGCCAGCGGGACGGATCTGACCGTCACCGGATCGGGCACCGAACTCTACGTTCCCACCGGGTACAGCTTCGCCCCCGGCGGGGATGTGACCACACCCCACATGGAAAACCTCGGCACCTTTAGTGGCGGAACCGGAACCATCGATGTCAACGGCACGCTGACGCTGAGCGGCGGCGGTTTTACCAGCACCAGCGGAAACATGAGCATTGCCGGTAATTTTGACCACTCCGCCGGCACCTTCAGCCACAACTCCGGAACCGTGGCCCTGGATGGGACCGGTCAGACCATTTCAGGTACGACAAGCTTTAACAATCTGACCAAAACGGTCACCACTGCCGACACCCTCACCTTTGAAGCCGGCGCCACCCAGACCGTTGTGGGGACGGTCACGTTGCAGGGTGCAGATGGAAATCTCCTGAGCCTGGTATCCGGAACCCCTGACACCCGCTGGAACTTCACGCTAGCTGCCGGCACCGCAAAAGACATCTCCTACGTGGATGTGAAGGACTCGGATGCCTCCGGCTCGGATGCCTCCCAGAAACCGATCAACCCAACGTATTCCGTTGACAGCCACAACACCATCGACTGGTTCCCACTGGTGCCCGACATCATCATGGTCAAGTCGGTCCAGACCTTTTCAGATCCCTACAATGGGGAGACCAATCCCAAGGCGATTCCCGGCGCCGTGATGCTCTTTACCGTCGCCGTTACCAATCAGGGTGACGGCGCCACCGATGCCGACACGGTCTTTATCACCGACCCGATACCCGCAAATACCGCCCTGTTTGTGGGGGACATCGACGGTTCCGGACCGGCTGCCGGTCCGGTTCTCTTTACCGATGGCACACCGCCAGATGACAGCGGTCTCTCTTACACCTTTACCAGCCTCGACAATCTGACCGATGATGTGGCGTTTTCCAACGATGGCGGCACCATATATACCTACATTCCCGTACCCGATGGCGATGGGTTCGACACTAATGTAACACACCTGCGCATCAATCCCAAAGGCACGTTTAATGGGGCAAGCGGAGGGGATATCCCCACCTTCGAGGTCAAATTCAAGGTGCGGGTGGAATGAGATAAACCCAAGGCACAAGGTTAAATGAAAAAGCCCTAGCACCAAATACATATAACCCTCTGCCTTTTTCCTTATGCCCCCCAATTCGCCCTGTGCCTGCACCTTAAACCTTCTGACGTCCACTTTAGGGTCATTTTCCACAATCTGTTTGGGTTAAATTCCACAAATAGTTTCCCCAGCAATCCTCACCCTTCCACGCAAAATCTTCTATTAGCTTGATTTTATTGTATTTATACACACTTGGCACCCATGGCATCATTTATGCATAATATTCCCATAAATACATCTAACATATTGAAATATAATAATAAAAGATTGTTTGGGAGGTTACATGAAAACCTTTAGCAAATTAAAAAATTTAAAAACCTTGCTCGTTGACGATGATGAGATGATCCGCAACGCGTTGGCCATGGCCTTTAAAAGCAAGGGATGCTGCTTGAAAGTCTATGAAAATGCAGAAAAAGGACTCCAGGCCCTCGAAAAGGAGCATTTTGACATCATCATTTGTGATCTCAGGCTCCCGGGAATGGATGGACTTGAATTCTTCAAGATGGCCAATAACCATCCGTTTCATATTCTAAAAATACTCATTTCAGCTTTCGGCGATCCGGAGTTGATTGGTGAATCATCCAGGATCGGTGTCCACGCTTTTATCCAGAAACCATTTTCGGTCAAACAGCTTATCGATTCGCTGGTGCACTTGGTTGGGGACCCTCAGAAAAAAAACAGCGGAGACTTGTGCGAGCTGACAGGCCCGCCAAACAAAATTTAACATCTCAGAAAAAGATAAAAGAGGTAATAATCAATGAAAAGAGGAGGATATAAAATGAAAAGGTATGTTCTAATTATGTTAGCCGCATTACTCACCGCGTTTATCGCAAACAGTGCGGCGTGGGCCCAGCCAAAAGGGAACATTGAACTTAAGGCGGTCGCCGAGGTGGAGATGGAAGTGATCAATGCCAACGGTGAAAAGGAACTCAAACGTCTTCCTGCTTCCAGCGTCGTTCCCGGCGATTTTGTCATTTACACGATTTATTACGCCAACGTGGGTAAGGCGCCGGCGGACAAGGTGGTCATTACCAACCCGGTTCCCGAACATATGCGTTACGAGGATGGCAGCGCGTCCGGTGTGGGCACGGGCATAACGTTTTCCGTGGATAACGGAAAGCGCTATGACGTTCCCATCAACCTTACCATGGTTGGTGCCGATGGTAAAAAGCGTCCGGCAAAGGGGTCAGACTATACCCACATTCGTTGGACGTTACAGAAATCGTTGGCACCGGAAGAAAAAGGACGGGTCAATTTTCGGGCGCAGCTTGAATAAGCATCTGAAACAAAAAAACAACGATGTATGAACCCTGGAAATTAAAAAAAGGTGAAAGAAAATGAAAGAAAGGAGGAGTAAAATGAAAACGTTACAAAAACTTATGATGATCTGCACGCTGTTTGTTGGGGGAGTGCTCATGCCGCAAGCTGCATGGGCGGCCGGGACCGCTTCCAACACCGACATCACCAACCAGGCCAGCGTCAGCTTCGATGTGGGTGGCAGCGCGCAAACACCGATTTCGAGTAATACCACCACATTCAAGGTGGACAACAAAATCGATCTCGTTGTCGCAGAGGTGAGCAGTGGGTACACCGACGTGAACCCGAACACCACAAATCAAGTGACGACGTTCACGGTGCAAAACGACGGAAACACGACCCAGGATTTTGCACTTTCAGCAGCGGCAGGTGCCGATCCGTTTGGCGGTACGGACAATTTCGATGCCAACAATATCCGGGTCTTTGCTGAAAGCGGTGCCACCGCGGGCTATCAGGCCGGGGAAGACACGGCGACCTACATCGATGAGCTGGCTGCCGACGGTGTGGCCACCGGTTATGTCTTGGCAGATATACCCGTCGGACAGTCCAGCGGTGACATCGCTGCCTACACCCTCACCGCGACGGCCCGTGCAGGTGGTGGGGCCGGAAGCCTGGGTGCCGTCCTTACCGAAACCGCAGGCGCGGATACGCCGGGCGCGGTGGATATCGTGTTTGCCGACGGTGCGGGTGATACCGATGCGGCAAGGGATGCTTCGCACTCCGATACCGATGCGTACCGGGTGTTATCGGCCCAGTTGACCGTTACCAAGGCTTCAACGGTCATCAGGGATCCCTTCAACCTGAATACGAACCCGAAGCATATTCCCGGCGCCTATATCCAGTATGTGGTCACCATCAGCAATGCAGCCGGTGCGGGTGCCTCGGCCACGCTGACCACAATCAGCGATACACTGGATAACAATACCGCGATTGATCCTGATCTCATTGTCGCTGCCACGGGTAATCCGGAAAGTGCTGCCGGTTCGGGATTCAGGGTGGACCTTGTCGGTACCACCAGAGCATCACAGGGAACGCCGCAGTATTTCACGACGACGAGTTCCGTCGACGGCGTTGATCATGACGGTTCTGCCACCGGGGGAACAGTCACCGCAACCATGGCGACGGTTCTCCTTGCGGAGGCCGGCCCGGGATATGCTGCGGGAGAGCTGAAAGCGGGCGAGTCGGTGACGCTGACCTTTAACGTAATTATCCAGTGATGAGAAGGGGGGCACAGTCTGAAATGATTTTATACAGGAATGCCGCATGGCGCCCGCGCCTCTCTGGACTTAAATGTCCGCGTGGGCGCCATGGCAGCATTTCATGGGACTGATGCAAACGGGTTGAACCAAGACCTGCCGTGAACAGTAAAACACCGGCGGGTGTTTCGGTTTTTTAGCAGAGATTCCAACGACATGACAACGTTTCGCACTTACATACAGGTGGTATGCGCCCTTTTTATCATCCCGCTCATACCCACCTGGGGATGGTGTGTCCCGCCAGGAACGGTGATCAGCAATACTGCGCAGGTCACCTATGACGCCGGCACCGCAACCGGTATTGTGTTGATATCTAATACAGTGACCTCGGTGACGGAGATTATCCGAACCCCGTCCGCGCTGGAGTATTTGCAGTATGCTCAATCTGCTTCTGGTGCGGAGCTGGTTACTGTTCCCATCACAGAGTGCAGCACCAGCGGCACGGATGCAGGTCCTTTCGTGCAACTGCCCCCTCCCACCCCCATCGGCAGTTCTGTACCCATCAACCTGAGTAATCCGGTACCCCTGCTCCCAACCCACCTTTTACACCAGGGTGAACCTGTCTTTCTGAGATTGACCGATCCGGATCAAAATCTTGATCCACTTGTTGCCGAGACCGTACTGGTAACGGTAAGCGTCGGTCTTCTGGGAGAGAAAGAGCTTCTTCGTCTAAGGGAGACCGATCTCAATACCGGGGTGTTTGCGGGATATATCCAGTCTGCGGGTAATCCACCCCCCGCAACGGCGAATGACAGCATTCTGAGCGTTGCTGAGGAGTGCGAAGTCATTTCAAACTATGCGGACGTGGCAGACGGTGGCGACAGCGCTTCTTCAACTGTTCTGGTGGACCCCTTTGGCATTGTATTCAGCAGCGCGACCGGCCTGGGGGTTGACGGTACGAGCATCACCCTGGTAAACACCGACACAGGTCTCCCTGCCGCGGTTTTGGGTGATGATGGTGTCAGCAATTTTCCTTCAACCATCACCTCCGGCGGCACGGTGACCGACAGTGGCGGAAAGACCTACAATTTTCCGCCAGGTGGCTACCGATTCCCGTTCACCGCTCCAGGGAATTATCGCCTGGATGTGGTGCCGCCGGCCGGTTATGACGCTCCCTCAACAGTTTCCACTGCAATCCTCCAGTCATTGCCGGGCGGGCCGTTTGCCATCGTTGATCCCGGTTCCAGAAGCGAACCCTTTATACTCGACTCTGGTCCGGCATTTCACCTGGATATTCCGATGGATCCTATAGACAGCGCTCTTTGGCTCAGAAAAACCGCCAACAAGGACATTGTCGCAAAGGGCGACTTTTTGCAATACAACGTCTACATCGAAAATGCCACCGAGGGTCAGGCCTTTGACGTGGTGGTGACCGATAGGTTGCCCCTGGGATTTCGCTACCAGCCGGGATCCGCAAAAACGGATGATATGCCCTTCACCGACCCGGTCGTTTCCTCGGACGGCCGCAGCCTTGAATTTAACCTTGGGGCCTTGGGAGCCGATACCCATGTGAACATCCGCTATGTCGTGGAAGTCGCAGCGGGTGCAAGACCCGGTAAGGCCACCAATCGGGCCTTTGCAGCGGGTGCCGGTGGACTGACCTCAAACGTTGCCAGTGCCACGGTGGAGGTCAAGGAAGATCTTTTTCGGAGCAGGAGTTTCATCGTAGGCCGCGTCATCGCTGATAACTGTGATGACATTCCTACAGAAAAAGACGACGGCGTCGAAGGTGTCCGAATCTATCTTGAAGATGGCACCTATGTCGTTACCGACAAGCAGGGTATGTTTCACTTTGAAGGGGTTCGGCCGGGTGTTCACGTCGTCCAGCTCGATCTGGATAGTCTGCCTGACAAATACGAGGTTGTCCCCTGCGAAAAAAACAGCCGCTTCGCCGGCCGCAGCTATTCGCAGTTCGTCGACCTCCAGGGTGGAACCCTGTGGCGTACTGATTTCCACGTGGCGCTAAAACCCAGAATGAAGGGGGAAATAACCCTGCATTTTCAAAGTTCCGTCGAGGACGACACGGTTGCGTATCATGTCGGTTTGCAGAACAGTGTCGTGCCGATACGTAATCTTCGATTGTCTATTATGCTGCCTGAAAGTATAACCTATGTGAGCGAAAGCAGCAGGCTGGATAATACACCGTTATCGGATCCGGAAGTTAATGGAAACGTGTTGACCTATCGCCTCGGGGATGTACAGGGTGAAAATAAGAAAGAGCTCCTATTAAAAGGTGCGGTGAGCATGAAAGATGAAATCGGAAAGCTGATCACAAAATGCATGCTTATGTTCGATACACCAACCCATAATAATCAACGCATCCCCCTTGTGGAAAACCTGTTATTGCTAAAATCTGAAGAAGCGCAATCCGGACATTCGGATTTAATACTGCGTCCACAGTTTGGAACCTTCGGTGAACCGCTCGGCAAAGAAGATGGGTTAATGCTCGAGGCTGAAGGAACGGTAGTTGCCGAAACGACGGGATTGTTGCCCGGTGAACAGTGGAAAGTTGCCGAAGTTGAAACGAACGAACAGATGACCCTACAGAACTACGACAAGACATGGGTTGAAATTGCCACACCGGGACTCGAGCTGCTGTGGCCAAAACCGGGATATTTTCCCTCGCTCCCGAGTCTCAAGCTGGCCTTTAAACATGATCCAAAAGATACCCTGAAGCTTCTCTTGGACGGCAGTGAGGTCAGTCCGCTAAACTTCGACAGCATACGTCAGAATACATCCGGCACGGTTGCCGTGAGCCGCTGGACAGGTGTGGATCTGCACGAGGGCGACAATCACTTCGAGGTCATCGTTTATGATACCTCCGGCAACACAACCGGTCGCTTGAAACGTATCGTACATTATCCCGGTCCTCCGGTTCACGCTGAATGGGTGAAGGAACAATCGAGTCTTTTCGCAGACGGCAGGAACACACCCGTGATTGCCATTCGTCTGACAGATAAAGACGGATATCCTGTTCGAGAAGGTGTCGTCGGTAGTTTTTCAGTCGATTCGCCCTATGCTGCCGAACAGGAGTTAGATGCACTCCAGAAAAATCCCCTGTCCGGCATGGATAAGGATACGCCTCACTATGTGGTTGGTAAGGATGGAATTGCACGGGTAAAACTTGAGGCAACTTCACGGGCAGGTGAAGTTGTGCTGAAACTGGATCTTGCTGATGACGAGAAGGAACTCCGGTTATGGTTGCAGCCGGAGGAAAGGGACTGGATCCTGGTCGGCCTGGCAGAAGGAACCACGGGTTATAATACGGTTACAGGCCATATGGAGAATGCGAGCGAAGCTGATGACATCGATGACGCGCTGTACGAAGAAGGACGGATTGCCCTGTTTGCCAAGGGGAGGATCAAGGGCAAATGGCTCCTGACCATGGCCTATGACAATAAAAAAACGAACGAGGACGTTGGGGACAGTCTGTATCAAACCATCGACCCGGACACCTACTACACACTGTATGGTGATGCAACCGATCAGAAGTATGATGCGGCGAGCGCCAGGGACCTCTACGTGAAAATCGAGCGGGATCAGTTTTACGCCTTGTTCGGTGACTATGATACCGGACTCACGGTTACTGAATTGTCTCGGTACAGCCGGAGCTTGAACGGTTTTAAATCTGAATTGAAGACCAAAGATTACAGTTTCAACCTGTTCGTCAGCGAAACCGATCAGGCATTTGTGAAAGACGAGATCCGGGGGGACGGCACGTCCGGTCGCTATCATCTGTCCCGGAAAAATATTGTCATCAATTCAGAAAAAATTGTGATTGAAACCCGGGATCGCTTTAGAAGTGAAGTCATCCTCTCTTCTCAAAGGCTGACACGCCATATTGACTATAACATTGACTATGATGCCGGGACGCTGTTTTTCAGGGAGCCGATTTACAGCAAGGATGAAAATTTCAATCCCATTTTCATCGTTGTTGATTACGAAACATACGACGCCACCGACGAAGAGTATACTTACGGCGGTCGGGGTGCCGTCAAACTCCTTGACGAGAAACTCGAAATCGGCGCCACCTATATACATGAAGCACAGACCGGTACCAGAGGAGACCTTGGCGGCGTGGATGCGACACTTGACATCGGCAAGCATACCCAACTCAAAGTCGAGGCGGCGACCAGCGAGACCGAGGATCAAGGGGCCGAAATAAAGGGAGATGCCTATCTTGTAGATCTCACCCATCAGTCGCGGGACTTCAAGGGGCAACTCTATGTGAGGGAACAGGGCAATGGGTTTGGCCTGGGCCAGCAGAATGGAAGCGAGGCGGGTACGCGCAAGATTGGCGCCGATGCCATCTATCGTTTCAATAAGGAGTTCAGCACTCGCGGGCAGGCCTATCGTCAGTTCAATCTTGCCACGGACGCCGAGCGCGATCTGGGTGAGGCCGCGGTAAATTATACGAATGGTCGGTCCTCGCTGCATGCCGGGTTGCGTCATGCAGAAGACAGGTTTGTCGATGGCCTGGTCAACCGATCTGATCAGGTTACCGCAGGGGCCAGCCACAGAATGTTCGATAACCGTCTCCAATTGAGACTGGATCGGGAACAATCTATTGGAAATAACAATGATAATTCTGATTTCCCCACCCGTACCATTATGGGTGCCGACTATAAGCTGACAGAGTCGGTTATGCTGTTCGGTGAGCAGGAATTTACACAAGGTGAATATGAAGACACACAGGGTACACGCCTTGGCATGAAAGCAACACCTTGGTCCGGTAACGAGATGAATACATCTGTTGAGCGGCAATTTTCGGAATATGGACCCCGCGTTTTTGCAAATCTCGGCCTTAGGCAGACCCTGAAGCTCAATGAAAAATGGAGTGTTGATTCAGGGCTGGATCACTCGAGGACATTGAAGAAGTCAGAATCTCCTCCCTTTAACGTCAATGTGCCCCCCTCTTCCGGCAATGACAATGATTTTACGGCCGTATCCATGGGGACAACCTATAAAGAAAAAAACTGGTCATGGACCTCGCGTGTCGAATTTCGCTTCGCAGAGGATGAAGACAAATGGCGGATCGCCACCGGCATTTATGGTGAGCCGGTACACGGTGTCGGCGTATCGGCCGGCGTACAAATTTTCAAAACAGACGCAGACAGCGGTGCGAATAACACAGATGCCGATATACGCTTAGGGCTGGCATATCGTCCGAAAAATTCCCGGTGGATCGTCCTTGACCGCCTCGACTTCAAATTCAATGAACAGGAAAACAGCAACAGTAATTTCGAAAACCGGCATATCGTCAACAATATGAGTGCCAATTTCAAACCGGATCATAGGACTCAGATAGCCCTCCAATACGGTTTAAAGTATGTGCAGGATACCATCGATGGTGATGATTATAGTGGATTTACCGATCTTATTGGATTAGAGGCACGGTATGACCTGAACGAACATTGGGATGTCGGAATTCGTGGAAACGTGCTGCATTCTTGGAGCGCCGATCAATATGACTATAGCACCGGCGTATCGCTGGGCCACAATATTTTCGACAACGCCTGGATCTGCGCCGGATATAATTTCATTGGATTCGAAGATCAGGATTTTTCAAGAGGCAGTTTTACCGCACAAGGTCCGTACTTGAAGTTCCGCCTTAAGTTCGACCAGCAATCCGTGCGTAATGCACTGAAGATTTGGGGGAATAAATAGTGTCTATCCAGAAACGGTCTTTTCGCCCAATATCTTCGTTATGCTCAAAAATTAATCCTCAGAATATCAAATATATGCCTGCGGTTAATCTTTTCCCATGCCTCGATTTTGAACGAAAATCCTCGTTTCCGGATGGACACTAAATAGGAATCTTCATGTGTATTCCCTCTCGGGAACCGGCCTCAAATGGTCTTTGAGCGAGCAAGACGGACTTTTTACGAGACCGCCAACATTAAGGTTGTGCATAAAGACCTGCTGGGATAAATAAAAAACAGGTGTTTTTCGGATGAATAAAAATAAAAGCTTCACAAAATCGAAAGGTCTGATCTGGCCGAACCTCATACCCGGGATCCTTGTTAAACGATACAAGCGCTTCCTGGCAGACGTTAAATTAGCAGATGGCCAAGTGGTGACCGCCCACTGTCCCAATTCAGGCAGCATGCAGGCATGTTGTGAGCCCGGAAGACCGGTCTATCTGTCATTTCATGATAATCCCAAACGGAAAACCAAATATACCTGGGAACTCATAGAAATGCCAACCTCTCTGGTCGGCGTCAATACACTGGTTCCGAACCGGCTGGTGGCCGAATCCATCGATGCCGGAATGGTTGGGGATCTTAACGGCTACGACCACAGTGCCCGGGAAGTCAAAACCCCTTATAATTCGAGAATCGACATCCTTTTGAGCAACGGCGACACGGATGGCTGCTTTGTGGAAATTAAAAACTGCACCCTTGTAAAAGACGGGATCGCTTTTTTTCCGGATGCTGTCACCGCCAGAGGGCTCAAGCACCTGGTGGAACTTCGCACCCTTGTTTCCGAGGGGTTCCGATGCGTGATGTTCTATGTGGTACAGCGGATGGATGCAAAAATGTTTCGACCCGCCGATCATATAGATCCTGCGTATGGAAGGGAACTGAGGCGGGCGGTGGAACATGGTGTTGAAATGATGGTCTATGACACCCGGATCGACCTTGACACCATCACCTTGAATCGAAAAATACCCTACAGACTCTGAAATATAGTTCTTCTCCAATTTAGTTGGAGATGATTCAGCAGTTAAGCGGTGGCGTGGTTAACACGGGAAACAATAAACTCTCCGATCTTTTCCGCCGATATTCCAAAAAGGGCCTTCATCTCCACAAGTTCGAGGTGCCCGTCCTCCCACACCACACTGTTTTCCTGAACGATGTTTTTAATCCGCTCGTATTTTCCGCCAAGGGCCTTTATCTTGATGTCCAGGGACACATTTTCTTTAAACGATATGTTTAGAAGGAGTATATTTTCGATCAGATTCGCCGTGTCAGGAGATGCGGATATAACGGGAATAACAATAATGCTCCGGTCGTCTTTTCGGCCGATACCGATATAGACATTCCCCTCCCGGACGATAATTCGTTTGGTGCCTTTTAGGAGCGGGTCTGTTTCGACTCTGGACGGTATCGGCGCCAGAACACCCTCTTTCTTTACGATTTCGATGGTGGTTTCATCGGTGGGTTCTCCGAGAAGATTCAACCCGCCGATTCTATACAAAATCGCCCCTTCTATGCCGGCAACAATCTTTTGGAGGTTTTTTAGAACGAGAATATTTTTGTTGGTCAGCTGGAATGTTCCGATGTTATATTTTTTCAACGTATCGAACAGTATCCCTTCCAGCCTTTCGCTGATGCGGCTGGTCCCGACAGTGACCGTCTTGGCCTGGTGCCGGATGGCATCCACAGGTCGAGACAAGCTGTTAATCGATTCCCCCAGACACTCGAACAGCTTGTTCAGCATATTCAGGGGAGTGCCTTTTTTATCGAAGTCAATTTCAAAATCAGACACCGGCATCCTGCCCGATAAATATTTAAGCAGAAGGGTTAGATCGGACGCGGCTTCGAGCCCCATGGCCGTGGGGAAAGCGCCGGCGGATTTTTTTCTTCTGAATTCTTTATAGAAAAAGGCGATTTTTTCCCTGAAAGATTTTTCCAGAACCAGCTCATAAACGTCCATCTCCTTTTTCGCATACTCATCTAGGGTGTTCTGAATATCTTTATTGAATTCGTACAGAAAACGTGATCCCTCATTGATTTCCATGGCCGCATAGTACCCCCAGATATGCCCCACCAGGGTGTTCAAAATGGGCGAAAAATGTTCGCTGACCCTGGGAACATGAAATACATCCGCCGCATAGGGTCCAAACCGGTCTTCACCCGCATCTGCAATGACCACCGGCGTCGCTTTATGGGCCTGAAATATTGCCGTATCTTTGATAATATCGCCGATAACGTTACCCCTGGCGCCGGCGGCACACACAATGATCAGGGGTTCTGATGACAAATCGATGTGTTTTTTATCTTCGATAAAATCGGATGAAATGGTCTTATAGCAGAGTTCGCTCAGCTTGATTCTGATTTCATCCGCCGAGGCCTTGTTGGGGCCGCTGCCGACCACGGCCCAGTAAGTTTTGGTTGTTGCAAGCCTTCTGGCCGATTCCCCGATTTTAGTGTGCATGGAAAGAATTTTTTTCATGCAATCGGGGAGCCTTAAGAGCTCTTTTATTTCCGCTGTAACAAAATCATTCTGCCTTCGCCCTTTAAGTTCTGCAATCTTAAGCCCCAGAATCGCTCCGGCAACGATCTGAGAATAGAACGCCTTTGTGGACGCAACGGACATCTCGATATCACGACCGCTGCTGGTGTACATGACCCCGTCGACCTTGAAGGTAATATCCGAATCCCTGCGGTTGACAATGGCCATGGTGTAAGCGCCTCTTTCTTTGACCATATCGACGGCACGATTGGTATCTGTTGTAGTACCGGACTGGCTGATGGCAATAACAAGGGCGTCGGCCATACTGTTTGCGTCATCGGTGTCACACAGTTGAAATCCGCTCAGTTCCGATGCTTTCAATGCACGGATATAAAACGACGGGTCGTGCAGGTAGTAATTCAAAATGTCCGCACATGCCTGTGCAGCCACTCCGGCAGTCCCCTGCCCCACAAAAAAAATCCGTCGGATTTTTTCATCCATCAGGGCTTTTTTCAATATTTCAGGAAAGGTCTTTTCATCCAGGGTGATCACACGGTCTTGGTCTTTTTCATCTTTGATTTTCCAACGGTTCTGAAAGGTCTTCTCAACGGAAAGCGGGGCTTCTGAAATTTCTTTTAAAAAATAGTGGGGAAATTCCTGGCGGTCGATGTCCCTTGGCGTAATTTCAGTATATTTTATGTCCTTTTCTCCAAGGGCCAGGGGCGTCCGGTCATAATACATGGCTTTAATTCCGTCCAGGCCTCCCCCGGCGTCCTGATTCAAGATGAAAATCTGTCCCCGGGTCACACCGTCTATGCCTTCGACTTCTTTTTCCCCGTCCAGCTTAATAAAAAAGGGCGTCTCTTCCACCAATCCATACACCTCGGAAGAGGGCACGTAATGATCGTCTGCAATCCCGACGAAGATGGCCTGACCGCTCCCTTTTTGGGCCAGGAAAAGCTTTCCGGGGGCAAGATCGGTATGCATGGATATGGCATGGGACCCCTCGAAGTCATTCACCGCCCTCCGGAAAGCGTCCGCCACATCGAAGCCTTGCTGGATATATTTGCCGATCTGAAGCGGAATGATTTTGGTATCGGTGGTAATATCTTTATGGGTAAAACACCCCTGCCGTTCATGTTCTTCTTTCAGTTCGAGGTAATTATCGATATCCCCATTCAGGCAGGCGTGGATAATCCCCCCTTCCGGAACACGGCTTCCTAAATTTGCATTATCCACCGGATGGCAGTTGGGTTGGGTGATGGCACCCACAGAAGCCCACCGGGTGTGGGCGGAAATGGTGTGGTATTCATGTAAACACCCTGCCAATCTTTGCAGGATCCCATCGTCTTTGATTTCTTTGCGCAAGAAACGAATATTGTCCCCAAGACGTCCCACTTCCGCAGCAATTTTATACGTCAAAGCCAAAGCCACACGCTGTTGGCCGTTTTCATCTTGGGTCTGGTTTATGTTTATGCCCGAGTTGACGAGGACGTCCTGATCTGAACGCGCGGTTAACTGTTCAAGAAGATTTGCTTTTTTTAGGGTTTCATTGAACTTCTCAAACTCTGCACCCCCCAAAACGAACATCATGGAGACACCCGCCGAATCGCGTCCCCTCACCTCGAGGCGGTCGATGCTGTTCAGCACGGCATTGATCTGTTTGAAGATATTGACAACCTCCCTATCGGGATTTTGGTTTTCAGATCCCAGAAGATGTTCAATCTTCTTTATATTGCCGGCAATTTCAGACGTTAGGCACCAGGCAACGTCTTTTAAATGGTCGATACGCCGGACCAGAATATCCACATCTTTCGATTGGAGCCGGCCCAAATGATCCCTCAAAAATTTTGATTCCGTTTCGATGATTTCAGACAGGCGGCCGGCAAATTTTGAAAGTTCATCTTGGCGCTCGGTGTTGACAAATAGAGGGTAAAACGTTTCATTTGACTTTAACGAACGGACCGCCTTCAACAGCGCCTTCACATGGTCTTTGCCGCCCAGATAACGGCTCTCAAAGCACAGGTCATTTTGTCTGCAATTCTGTACCCGGTGGTCTTCGAGTTTTTTGAGCATCTGGTTCAAAACAGCGACATCGATACGGTCCTCTGTTGTTTTCTTGTGTTTAAATGCGACAATCCCGGTCAACCCGCAGCAGAGTCTGTTATCATGGTATGGGAAAAATACGATGGCCCGGTCCTGCACACCGGCCAAGCGCTTTCCAAAATAGACGTTGCACAATAGGCCCTTAAGGATGATGTTGCACAACCGTTTGACAATTAAATATATTTTATCTGTTGAATTCATTGAACTCCCGATTTCCTACACGCCATAAAAAGTATTTTACGGGTTACCGGCCGCTACATTTTCAAATACAATTCTTTGATCCTGTCCCGGGTCATGGTCCTTTTCCAGTCGGTTCCCAGGGCGTTTTCCCAGAGCGGCTCCAGGATGAGGGCGACATCCACCATCTTTTCCAATTGATCGTCCTTAATACCGGCCACAAGGTTTCGGGGAAGTTGAATCTTATGTTTTTCCATCATTTGGCGGAATTCGTTGACCCCTTCGGAATAATAGTCTTCGAGGGTGTCAAAGACAATGCAGTTGCCGATTCCGTGATGGATCCCCAGCACAAATGAAAGACCATATGAAAGGGCATGGCATATTCCCACCTGTGAATAGGCAATGCTCATACCGCCGCAATACGACGCCATCATCAGCTTGTCGTCACGGTCCGGGCCGCTGCCCAAAAAAACCGCTCTGCAAAGTTCAATGGCTCTCTCCCCGTATGCTTGGCTGAATGCATTGAGGTAGGTGCCGCTTAAAGATTCGACACAGTGTATATAACAGTCCATTCCGGTATAGAATCGCTGATCCGGCGGCGCTGTTTCAATCAGCTCGGGATCGAGAAGAATCTGGTCAAATACGGTGTAATCGGAATTGATTCCGAGCTTCTTTTCAGGACCTGAAAGAACCGTTGTACGGGATACCTCCGCACCGGTTCCGGAAAGGGTTGGAATGCCAACATGGTAAACCGCCGGATTCTTTATAAGATCCCAGCCCTGATAGTCTGAAGAAGATCCGGGGTTGGTCAGCATCAGGGATACCGCCTTTGCAATATCCAAGGTGCTTCCGCCACCGATTCCGACGATGCCGTCGGGCAATTCATCAGAAATTTTTTTCACATTCTGTGTCAACCGGTCGACATATTCTGTTTTGGGTTCATGATCCACGTTGACCCACATAAGGGTGTCGGGATCTTTTACCGGCACCCGGTCTTTTAAAGGGCTTTTAAGAAAAACATCGTCCACCAGAAACACCATATGAGACGCTTCGGATTTTCGTTTTTCAGCAAGGATATCGTTCAGCTGATTGAAACAGCCCCGGCCGAACACCACATAAGACACCATTTTAAAATTTCGAAACATAATTATATCCTCAGATCATAGACGATTAATTTCAATTACCCAACCCGGATGAACAAAAAAATTGCCTAAAGTGAACTAAAGTCATAAATGCGGAAGGATCCCCCCACAACCTATCACCCATTACCCATCACCCATCACCCATCACCTATTACCCATCACCCATTACCCATCACCCTTCACCCATCACCCTTCACCCATCACCCATCACCCATCACCCATTTTTTTAAATACATCCGCCATTTTTTCTATTCGCCGGGAAAGCTCCTCTGGGGTCCAGGACAGTTTGATCAGCATGGATAGGGTTCTGCCCATAATGCCGTCGGACTTGGGAACTTCAATTTTTTCGTAGTCCGGGCAGTGATCGAAAAGTTGAACCGGGAGCCTGGCCACGGAACGAAACTTTTTCAAATGATGCCACTGCCGGAGATAATGCCAGTTGTTATCAAACCAGTAAAAACACCCGTCAACGCCGGCCTCACCCAGAGACTTTGCCGTTTCCCGTGCTTTTGCCTCATCTGGCAGAAAAAAAGACAAAAACGTTGCCGAGTCGCCTTCGGGGTCAGGAAGCGTTCTGAAGCCGATCTCCGGAAATGCCGCCAGGGCGTCCTTAATGGCTTTTTTATGGGCCCGTTGCTTTTCCAGGATGAAATCGAGTTTTCTCAGCTGAGCCAGTCCGACGGCGGCATTCAGTTCACAGATGCGAAAGTTTGTTCCCAAAATCGGGTGGTCTTCGAGACCCCGATCATTGCCGATGTGGTCATGGCCGTGATCTGCAAATGCATCCGCAAGGGAATAGAGTTCCTTATCGTCGGTGACCACCGCCCCCCCCTCGCCGCAGGTAATGGTTTTGACGGAATCGAATGAAAAACACCCCATATTGCCGAAGGTCCCCAGTGCTTTACCGTTGAAGGTGGCCCCCAGGGACTGGCAGGCGTCCTCTATCAACATGAGCCCCTTTTGACGGCAGAGATTTTTTATCTCTTCAATCCGCGCCATGGCACCGCACATATGGACCGGCAGCACCGCCTTTGTTCGGGGGGTCATGACAGACGCGATGGATCCGGGGTCGAGGCAGAGTGTTTCGTCTATTTCACCGAACACGGGCACCGCACCGGCAAGAATAACCGCCTCGACGGTGGCGATGAAGGTAAACGGGGGGATAATGACCTCATCCCCCGCCCCGATCCCGCATGCCGCCAATGCAACACAAAGGGCTGCGGTACCGCTGGAACAGAGGTGAGAATACCCCGATCCGACCCGGTTTGCCAGCTCCGATTCGAATGTTCTTGCCTTCCAGTGCCCTTTTCGGACACCATCGAAACCGTAGCGCGACAATACACCCGTATCGAGAACATCCTGTACTTCTTTGCGTTCCTCGTCACCAAATATTTCAAACCCCGGCATAATACCTCTCCTCCATATGTAATCTCTAAAACCAATCCATGTCAAAGATGCTTCAGGTATGATTAAATTTCATACTGGAAACGGTCCGGGTGGATTACAGATCCCTATGAAAGAACCCTGAACATTTTAATTTCAAGAGGAAACTTTCTCTAAAAACAAAAACATTTATTAATAGTCCGGGAGGGTTCTTTTATTACGCGCCGTTATCCACGAGTTTTTTCAGTAAAAATTTAATGGTATCTGAAGCGGTGTTCGATGAATACGTGAACCTCACTTTTTCTTAATTTTAGACGCAAGATTTTGGCTTTTGGCGAAATAATTGCCAAAATAGCCTTTCATTGCCGACCGTGCGTAATAGCTTGCCCGCAAGCCGATATATTTCTCGTGGGCGACGATAACGGACAATGCGATTTTGGCCGTTCCCCCTTTTTCCTCTGCAAATCCCACGAACCAGTCATACCGTGCATCGTGGGTGTCGTTATCCATGGAGCCTGTTTTCCCGCCGATATTGAGTCTGGAAAGGATCTTATCTTTCCGGTATCCTCTGAAAGCCTTTCTGGCGGTGCCGGACCTTATGGTTGCGGTCATCAGCGCATTGAGGGTCTTGGATGCCTCTGGGGTAATCGCCTGGTTCATTGAAACCGACGCATTGCGATAAATGACCTTATCATCTTGGTCCACGATCCGAACGACAATGGCGGGTTCCATCAACCGGCCCTGGTTGACGATGGCAGACGCCATCATTGCACCGTGGAGGGGAGAGAGGGTTGTTTCCTGGTTGAACCCGCACGCAATTTCCGCCCACTGATACGGTGTGTCCGATAGATGGATGGCACTGGGATCGACTTGAATCTCAAAATTGATGTTTTGATTGAAACCAAAGGCTTGAGCATATTCCTCGAGGGTGGTTTTCCCCAGGTAGTGGACACCGATTTTCCCAAAAACGGGGTTAACGGACTGTGCGAACGAATCCTGAAATGAAATCCGGTTGGTATACTTGTTGGTCTGTTTTTTAAGCTGGGATTTGTATAGGGTGTGCTTCATGCCATTGTATTTAAATTCATGGCTCGGACGAAACCCATTTTTTTCAATGGCCGCCGATGCAGTAACGATTTTAAAGATACTCGCTGCAGGAAATCTGCTGTCCACACAAACGTTGGTGGACGGATCTGTTTTATTATAACTCACCATGGATAAAACTTTGCCGCTGGCCGGATCCATTCCCACAATTCCAATATACCGAGCGGTGGATGTGTCGAGTTTTTTTAGAATAAAATTCTGCAGGGGAATATCAAGGCTGGTGTCCACACTGAATCTACCCCCGTTCGTAAAAACATCGATACGTTTATTTTTGAGGTTGACCAAGGATGTATCATCGATCAGGTTCTGAACGTGCTTTTTATCGTTTAATCGGAGATGACTAAAAGTGGCATCACTTTTTTTCCCATTAAATGGAGAAAAACAATCGGTCATCAAATGAGAAAATGATGTTCCTTCAAGGCCGCTGATGATCCCGTACCCCACAGCAAGGATCAGAAAAAAAAGCCCCGATACCTTAAAGATGCCGGTGACGAGTTTTTTTTTGGCAGCAGACCATTTCAGACCGGCCTGATAGTCTCTCCAGCTCGGTCTGTCCAGCGTCTCTGTTTCGGTCTTAATGCTGCGGTGAATCATTTTTTAACGGATAACCATGCCTTTTGAAATTCTATGCCTCTTAAAGCTATAAATTACAGAGAGTTAAGTGCTTTCGGATTTGTGCCGCCCATCATTCCGTCCTGCCATTACGACGTTACGGCTCGATCAGAGACCCGAGCCGGCGCGAACTTCAGCGGATCGGTGTTCCGGATTTTACTTTTTTATCCAGGGTTGCAATGGTGCAATCATCCCCTTCAACGGCGGCCAACAACATACCGTTGGACAGTATGCCCATCAATTTCGCAGGTTTTAGATTGGCCACCACAATGACCTGCCGACCCACCAGTTCCTCAGGGGAATAGGACCCGGATATGCCGGCCACGATGGTCTTTTTTTCTCCCAGATCCACTTCGAGTTTCAACATTTTTTTGGCTCTGGGGATCGCCTCGGCATGAATTACCGTCCCAGCCCTGAGATCGATTTTATCGAATGTGTCGAGGGTTATTTCGGGCTTAACTGCAGGCATATCGGCACCTGATTCCCTTTTTGTCTGCGATGAGGTTTGATCCTCTTTTAGGTCTATTCTTGGGAAAAGTGCCACCGATTTGAGGAGCTTGGTCCCCGGTGCCAGGGATTTCCATCTTTTGAGGATCTCTAAATGATAAAACGGTTTTTCCGGATCCAGACCCAGATGTTTTTGCATGGTCTTGGCCGTATCCGGCATTATGGGATAGATGAGTCCGGATATGATCCTTAGCGCTTCAAGAAGGTTATAAATTACAACTTCAAGCTGTTTCCGGCTCGATTTTTTCTTTGCCAGCACCCAGGGTGTCGTCAGATCGATATATTTGTTCATATGGCTGATGAGTTCCCAGATGGCCATCAGCGCCTTATGAAAGACAAATGTTTCCATATGGTTTTCGAATTCGGTGATGGCTTTCAGTGCTTCGGAATCCAGGCCCAGCTCAAACTCTCTTTCCACTTTGGCATCGATTTGTGGAACGACTCCGGAGAAATATTTTATGGCCATGGTCAGAATTCTGCTGAACAGATTGCCAAGATCGTTGGCAAGATCAGAATTGATCCGTTGAACCAGTGCGGCTTCACTGAAGTTGGAGTCGAGTCCGAAAACCATATCCCGCATGAGAAAAAATCGAAATGCATCAAGGCCGTAAACATTTTTGAGTTGAAGCGGTTCCACCACATTCCCGATACTTTTTGACATTTTACTTTGATCGACATTCCAGTATCCGTGGACATGAAGCTGCTGGTACTCGGGAATTCCGGCAGCCTTGAGCATAATGGGCCAATAAATACCATGGGGTTTTAAGATATCCTTGCCCACAACGTGCCGGGCATTGGGCCAGTATGTCTTGAATAGATCGCCATCGGGGTATCCCAGGGCCGAAACATAGTTCAAGAGGGCATCAAACCATACATAGGTGACATAGTTTTCATCAAAGGGGAGCGTAATTCCCCACTTAAGACGCGTTTTGGGCCTGGATATGCAAAGATCTTCAAGGGGTTCTTTGAGAAACGATAACACTTCGTTTTTATAACGCTCGGGAGTTATGAAGTCAGGATTGTTTTTTATATGATCGATCAGCCAGTTCTGATACCGGCCCATCTTAAAAAAGTAGTTGGATTCTTTGATGATTTCCGGCGCTGTTTCATGGTCCGGGCATTTGCCGTCAACCAGCTCCCGCGCTGTGTAGAAACGCTCGCATCCAAAACAGTAAAGCCCTTCGTATTCACTAAAATAGATATCCCCTGCATCGTAGATTTTTTGCATTATTTCTTCGACGATGGATATGTGGGATACATCCGTGGTGCGGATAAAATAATTGTATTGGATATTCAGCTCGGGCCAAAGGGACCTGAACAGCCCACTGATCTGGTCTACATAGGTCCGGGGGCTCAACCCCTCCTTTTTGGCAGAGCGCACCACCTTGTCGCCATGCTCGTCCGTACCGGTCAAAAAGAACGTCTCTTGTCCACGCATTGAATGAAACCGACGGGCAACATCTGCCACAATCGTCGTATATGCGTGCCCCAGATGGGGCCGGGCGTTAACATAATATATCGGTGTTGTGATATAAAAGGGTTTAAACATTTTTTTCCTTAATCTTTTCAAAGGTCTCATTCCCGGATTATCTCATCAATCCCGGCTTCTATCTCCTGTCCGTCTTCTAAACGAACAGCGATGCGATCAAATATCGCGTTATGGCGTATCACTTTCCCCTTCCCGCTTTTGGTCTTTACCGCGGCACCGATTTTCGGGAATTTTTTCCGGACCGACTGGTACGTTTCACATTCAAAGGTCAGACAACACATGAGTCGGCCACACTGTCCCGAAATTTTTGTGGGATTCAATGACAATCCTTGATCTTTGGCCATTCGTATGGAAACCGGCCCGAATTTCTCAATAAATGCCGAGCAACATATTTCACGCCCGCACCGTCCGATACCGCCGCACATTTTCGCCTGGTTTCGTATTCCGACCTGTCTCATCTCGACTCTGACACCGAATTTTTTAACCAGCATCTTTACAAGCTGCCTGAAATCGACACGACCGTCAGATGTGAAAAAAAACGTCAATTTGCCGGCATCAAAGGCGCTTTCAACGGCAAAAAGGTTCATTTTAAGACCCAGTTCCCGAATGCATTTCAAGCAATAGGCGTGGGCTTTTTTTTCCGTTGCCAAATTATTTTCTTTTTGACGAAAGTCATCCTGGCTCGCAAGACGGAACACCTTCTTCAGGGGCTTGCCGGATCGGCTTGCTGCAGATCCTTCGTATAGCACCGGCGGCGTGACAACCATTCCCAAACCGAGCCCCTGTTCGGTTTCAACAATCACATGATTCCCGTAATTGAGCACAAAGGCACCACTGTCAAAATCATAAATTTTCCCGGCCGGCTTGAATCTTATTCCAACCACTTTTTTCATATATTAAATTCTTTTTTTTCTAAGGGTTCAGCGCTTTAAAATAAAACCCTGTTACGATTTTATGAAACTTTCCCAAGAAAGCGTGCAGGATCTTGTAAGGGAACGGCTAAAATCCCATATGATCCTGCTTTGGCATCCTTTAGCGTGTGGATCACACTTTTGCAAGTCGCATTATCAATACTTCCAAAGTAAGCCGCAAATTGGTGTTGGCCTCAATATTTTTCTGGGCAGCGTGAATGTTGTTAATCTTTGAAAGAATCGAAGCCACGGTCATATTTGGGGACGCCCGTTGAATCTTGCTTTCCAAATCCGTGTTGAGTATTCTCCCGGAATGATATTTCCAGACAACAAGATCTCTAAACCAGGATTTAAGTACCTCCAGAGAGTCCCCAAGGGCCTCCTTATCCTTGACCAACCTTGCAGCAAATGCCAGGCGCGCGGCCATCGGTTTCTTGGATAGTGATTGAACCTCATCGATCAACCAGATCCTCCGGTTTATCCAATCGATGGGATTCTTTTTGCGGGTCATTGAAAAGGCCTTAGAGACGCTTCCGTTTGCCATGGCCGCGATGATCTTTGCATCATCCGGATGCGTTCCGCGTTTTTCGACCAGCAATGCCTCCAAATGTTTTCGGGGAATCGGATTAAACCGGATATGCTGACAGCGTGAAACGATCGTAGGGAGAAGATCCGATGTCTGCATGGCAGTAAGTATCAGAACCGTTTTGTCCGGCGGTTCTTCGAGCATCTTCAAAAGGGCGTTGCCCGCCGACGGATTCATGGCCTGGGCATCGGATATTATGACCACTCGCAGCCTTGCCCCGTATGGTTTCAAGGCAAGTGTGCTGCAAAGATTTCGTATTTGATCAATTCGGATAAAAGGACCTGACGGTTCAACCAGAATGACATCCGGATGACTGCCGGATTTAATTTTCCGACACGATGGACAACAGTCGCCAGGTCCCCTTTGGATTGTTTGATCCGGTATCGACCGGTAGTCGTCCCGGATTTTCGTATCTGATGAAAGGTCGCCCTTCCTCCGGACCATACAATTGCAGGCCATCGCGAACGCCATCGCTGTCATCTTTTTGCCCACACCGTCAGCACCCAAAAAAAGAAGGGCATGCGGGATGGTCTTGTTTTGAAGAAGCGTCGTTAAAAGTCTTATGGGCTGTTCTTGACCTACTATCGACTCGAAGCCGATTATCGATTCATTGCCAGACACAACTCTAATAATTTACACGATTTTTCAATTCTTTTCCAGATTTGAAAAACGGTAGTTTTTTAGGCTTAATGATCACCTTTTCACCGGTTTTCGGATTTCTGCCGGTGTAGCTTTTGTAATCTTTAACAAAAAAACTGCACAAACCTCTAATTTCAACACGTTCTCCCTTTGCCATGGCATCGGCCATGTTATCGAAAAATATCTCTACCACCCTTGCTGCCTCTGCTTTGGTAATGTTCGCTTCGGATTTCAAGGCGGAGATAAGCTCCAACTTGTTCATATATCCTCCTTCTGAAAATATCTTTTGGTCATTTGATCGTTTGAAATTTTACACCCCGATATTGTGGAAACTGGATTTCAAATTCTATAAAATGCGAACCTATAGCAAGTCAAGTGGTTATGATCATATTTTAGGCAGCAATTCAATATCCTCTTCATTCACATTCACGCCCGCATATTGTCCCAGCGCCTCAATATTAACGATGACACGCCCTTTTCCCCGGTGCCGTACGAACGTCCCGACCACACCGGCAAATGGGCCGTGGACAACGATGACCCGATCCCCTTTTTTAAATCGGGAACCCGTCGTAACGGAATCGTCCCCTTGAACGATGATCTTCAAAGAATCGATGGTTTCCGACGGCACCGGAATGGGACCGTCCTTGTTGCCCACCAAACGGACAGCGCCGACGGTCTTTACAATTTCAATATGTTCATAAGGCTCAAGTTTGGTTTTTACAAACAAGTATCCAGGGAACAGCGGAACTCGGATCATCACCTTGCGGTCACGTCGTTTGCTTCTCACCTGGATCTTTGGGAGAAAAACCTCCAACGATTTTTTTGTCAGGCCTTCGTTGACCACATTTTCAAACCTGCTTTTTGTATGCAGGACATACCATGAATCATCTATTTTATTTAGGGTCATAGGTCTTTTGGGATATCCATCTAAATTTCCTCAAAGCAGAGAAAACGTCTGGAAATGCAGATCATTATCGTCATTAAACTCATTTCGCCATGTTAGGCATGCAACTAATGGATATATTCTGTTTGTCTCCATAAGTCCAGGGGTATTATTTCGATCCAACACCCCCGATTCCATAAAGTTCGATCATAAATCCAATTTTCTGGTCATCTCCTTCTTTAAGGTAGTTGGTGTATAATGACCAGCATTGGGTTTCGTACAAAAATCCGAGGCCGGATCTTAATTCGTTGCCGTTGAATATGTCCCGCTCATATTCGGCCACCGCCGAAAGGCGGTCGGATACTTTTAAGCGAAGATTGGTGTAGACGGATTCACTGGTATCCCTTTTATATCGATGGGAAACGAACAGGGTGTCCCCGCGCGGGTCCCAAAAGGTCAATGCAATATTCCTTGAGCGGAAGGCGCTGTCATAATGGGACCAATCCGCATCGGCGTCTATGGCAAAATATTTTCTCGGAAAAATCTGAAGCTTTATGTTAACCGGCGAAAACGGCTCTGGATCGTCTTCGTTGCCTTTATCGATATCATAACTTTGTTCGAGCTTGAACCATAAAAACTGGTTGTAGGTATGGGCCGGCGGTTCATAACGATTATTGCCGACGGGCTTCGGGGGGTGTGTAACTTTGTTTGCGGTCGGTATCTTCGATTTTGATGTCAACGTGTTGGTCAAAGAGTACGTAACCATATTTTTTCTCTCAATTCGATCCAAACTGTCAAACAAGGGGTATTCAGACTGATCTTTCTCAGGTATGTAGTCGTAGATGACTTGGGGCTTTACGGTATGTTTGATCCGTTCGACACCTTCGCCGTTGAGGTTGAATATGTGAAAGATTTCAGAAGAAAGATCGACCTTTACATCGTACATTTCTCTGTGGAGCATGTTTTTGTCCGAAGGACTGTATTCGTTTTTATCGAAATGCCAAACCGTCTGTCTCACCCCCACAGAAGGTTCGAGGGAGAAATAGTTACTGAATCGGTACGGAAGATAGAGCCTGGGATAAACATCCCCCCGGTGACCTCGCAGGGCGTCTTCACTGTAAAAGTAGGTGTATTCGGATTTCAAATCAAAATAAAACGGCGAAGTTAAGATTTTTTGTTTTAAACCGTCGAAGGTGATGGCCGGCAGTTGCTGCAACGTGTCGTCGGTCTCCGATTGACGACGGTTGATGACATCATCATACCAGCGCAGTTCGGCATTGAGGCTGTAAAGGAACCAGTTTCTGTTGACATTGAATCGGTTGAGCCGGACCGGATTGTCATACTCATCGAGTTCTCTTCCAAAAACTTTGTTGAAATATGCCCGGGTTTTGTCGAATCCCGTGTATCCGTACTGGAATTCACGGAGGTAATCCTGATCGCTCACATAGTCTATGTCGAGCCTTGCGAAGAACCCGGCAGGCAAGGCCTGATCATGCTTTGCCCTAAACCAGTAACGGTCGGAATTGGGTCGCAGTGCATCATCATCGTCAAACCCCCATTTGTTCGATTCGAAAGAACCGTCATCGACCTTACGGTCATCTAAAAAATCGACCATCAGCGTTCCTTTGGATTGTTCATCCAACACATACCGGTATTCTCCGCCCAGTTTCGCCCCCCGACGGCTCATATAATGCGCGTAAAACGTCGCATCCGAACTCTCGTTGATGGCCCAGTAAAGGGGCTGAAGATAGACCGCCCCTTTGCGGTCATCATAACCGAATTGGGGCGCCAGCAAACCCGACTGACGTTCCCGCTTTGCCGGGAATACAAGGTACGGTGTATACAGCACGGGAACTTTTTTTGCCCAAAGGGCTGCATGTTTTACAACACCGTATCCTTCCACGGTAATCTTTAGGTTTCTGCCGGTGATTTTCCATGCCGGTTGATCGCCGTCACAGGATGAAACGCTGGCTTTGTCCGCCGTGTATGAATCTTCGCCGACCTTTTGTATTTTATCCCCTTTGATATAAAAATGGTTTTCTTGGAGGAATATGGTTCCATCGTAAACAGTTCCCGTTTCCGCATCCAGATTCATTTCCATACGGCTGCCTGTGAGAATGTTCTCTCCAACGGTCATAACCACATGGCCGTCGGCCGACACTTTCATGGTTTTCTGGTCAAAACGGACATAATCCGCGCTAAGGTTTTTATTTTTTTTGGTGATGACGACCCTGCCCCTGCCGGTATAAACATTCGTTTTATCATCATAGGTGATTTCATCGGCAACAATGTGCCAGGGAACGTTCGTGTCGTCCTGGAACAGACCGGACGTATCCTGGGCCGACGCAGGGCCGAAAAATAGAACAACCATCAACGGAAGGAGTGCCCATCGGTTGGCGGTTTTGCAGATTCGGGTCGATTTTAAAAAACCGGATAGTGTTTTAAGGCCCGTATGGACGGCGGAAGAAAACCGGGGGGCATCCGGGCCGGTGGAAACGGTGCAGTCATCATCCACACACCCCTGGAACAAACGTCGCGAGTTTTGCAAATGGCTCATATTACCTGATCCGGAACAATAACATCTTGAATAAGAATGAAATATCAAGTATAAATCTCATTTTAGTGGAAAAAGTCAAGATGTAGTTGCCAAATGGACACAATGTCTTTGGACCCTACAGGTATTATTTATGAACATTCTATTAACCAACGATGACGGCATTCACGCTGAAGGGCTCTGGGTGCTGTATGGGAAACTCCATGACCGGCACGCGGTAACGGTGGTTGCCCCCGATCGTGAACGGAGTGCCGTGGGACACGGCATCACGCTGCATCAGCCGCTCCGAACCGCTTTAATCAAGGTCAACGGCGGCGGCACGGGATATGCTGTGGAAGGAACTCCGGTTGATTGTGTCAAGATCGGTCTCATGGAGATCCTCGACGAAAAACCGGATATGGTGATATCCGGAATTAACCCGGGTGCCAATGTGGGGGTCAACATCAACTATTCCGGAACGGTTGCCGCCGCTAAAGAGGCGGCGTTATACAAAGTTCCTGCAATTGCGGTGTCCATACGGGGATGCACCGATGACGCCTACGATTTCGCAGCGTCGTTTGCGCGAACCCTCGCAGAACACGTCTACGAAAAAGGGCTCCCCTTTGGAACCATTCTCAACATAAACGTACCGGATATACCATCGGACAAGGTCGCGGGTGTTCGGATCAGCCGGCAGGGAACCGCCCTGTACAAAGAGTATTTGGAGAAAAGGACCGATCCCCGTAACCGCACATATTACTGGCACGGACACGATCCGCAATTGGCGTCTGACAATCCTGATATCGATTGCACGGCCCTGGACGATAATTTTATTACCATAACCCCGATCAAATGTGATACCACAGATTACGATATGCTCGAAGAGCTCAAGCAGTGGGATATCCATAAGATCTCTTTCTGAATTGGGGTTTTTGTTTCCGATTTGAGGTTCGACGATATGAAAAAACGGTTTATAACGGATATTAACGCCGGTGATGTGGTGGATGACATCTTTGTTTTGGCCGAAAAGATTCTGTCACAGAAAAGGGATGGGAACAATTTTTTAAATGTGACCCTTTCCGATAAAACCGGAACCCTAAAGGGCGTGGTGTGGGATAATGTGGATCAAATCGCGGCCCATGTCACCTCCGGTGACTTTGTATCTATTCGGGGAACGGTCGGTGAATACAAAGGGACGTTGCAGCTGGTTGTAAAAGCAATGGCCGTCTGCGCCCAGGAGGCGGTGGATCCTTCAGACTTTTTGCCGGCAACCTCCCGGGACATCGACGGCATGTTCCAACGGCTGGTGACGATAACAGGGTCCCTAACAACCCCCTACTTGAAGACGCTTTTTGATGCATTCTGGAAAGACGAAGAATTTGTTCGCAAGTTTAAAACAGCACCCGCAGCCAAAAAAATGCACCATGCCTACATCGGCGGACTCCTGGAACATACCCTGTCCATGGCCAGCCTGGCGGACAAAGTCGCCGGGCATTACAGCGGCGTCGACAGGGATCTTCTGGTTTCAGGGGCCGTTCTGCACGATATCGGGAAAACAGATGAGTTTGAATACCAAATCAAAATCGACTATACCGATGAAGGCCGGTTGCTCAACCATATCGTGATCGGGCTCAAAATGGTCGACGAAAAACTTTCGGGAATCGAAGATTTCCCGGAAGACCAGATTTTTTTGTTAAAGCATATGATCGTCAGCCATCACGGCGTCCGGGAGTTCGGCTCCCCGGAGCCCCCCAAAACCATTGAGGCTGTTTTACTGAATTACATTGACGAAATAGATTCCAAGGTCAACGGCATCCGCGATTTCATGGCATCGGAAGATCCCAATGAAACCTGGACGTCTTACCATAGACTCCTGGAGCGTCATTTTTACATGGGGAAAAAGGATCCTGAATGACGTCATTAAATGTCTCGGAACTTCTAATTTTTTTGAAAATAAAGGTATTTTCTATACTTATACTTTTAACTCGGACATGGAATAATGGAATGATGGAATGATGATTTTAGGAGTTTTACAATAACCTAACTTTCCATTATCTCAGAACCCAGTATTCCATAATTCCAGTATTCCAACATTCCAATTATGAGCGAAGTGAACTAATTTGTTCCCGGGTAAAAATAATTTTAGCTCATTTTAGGCACTTCAAACTTTAGGCATTTATAGTGTTATGTTTATTTCTTTCGAAGGGATAGAAGGCTCGGGGAAGACCACCAATTTAAGCCACGCCGTCAGGTTTCTCCAGGACAAAGGGCATGACTGCGTGATTACCAGAGAGCCCGGAGGGACACGGATCGGGGAAAAGATACGGGCCATTCTCCTGGATCCTTCGAGCAAAGAAATGGATCCTTTGACGGAGCTTCTCTTGTATACGGCTGACCGGTCCCAGCATATCAACGAGGTGATATCTCCTCTTTTATCCGCAGGCAAAACCGTGGTGTGTGACCGTTATTATGACGCAACGGTGGTCTATCAGGGGTATGCACGGGGGCTCGATACGGAGTTGATCCATCGATTGCACCGGTTGTTATTTGAAAATCTAAAGCCGGATTTTACCCTTCTCCTCGATCTCCCCCCGGAGATCGGCCTGTCCCGGGCCTGGAAGCAGATCGATGAAGGAGACCGGGACCGGGTGGAAACCCGGTTCGAAGAAGAGACCCTTTCATTTCACAAAAAGGTGCGGTCCGGATATCTTGAAATGGCCCGCCTCGAACCGGAGCGTTATCGCATCATCGATGCATCCAAAGAACCGGATCAGGTCCGAAAAGAGATTGCCCGAACACTGTCCGAAGAAATTGATGTAATACCCTAATTTATTTAATCTTGAAAAAGACCAAAGTTTGAAGTGAACTAAAGTTAAAAATGAGCTAAAGTTGATGTTTGTGCCTTTGGCACGATCAATTTAATTAAAAAAAATGATTTGCGCTGAAAGCGCTTTCCTCAACTTTAGGCAATTTAGGCATTTTAGTTCATTTTAGGCACTTGATATCTTGATATATGGAAAAACAATCCCCTTCCAGGGGAAACCCAAAGCCGGGTCCTCTGAGCCCGGATGTATTACTGAAATAGTATCGCTTCAAACGAACGGTTGAAAAACACGGATATCGACACAATGAGTTTCTCCATTCTTGACAAAATTGGGAATACGCCGCTGGTTGAAATAAAAAACCTCAACCCGAATCCCCGAGTAAAAATCCTTGCAAAGCTCGAGTATGTTAACCCGGGCGGTTCCATCAAGGACAGGGCCGCACTGTTCATGATCGAAAACGGCGAAAAATCCGGGGAACTGACCCCCGACAAAACGGTCATCGAGGCCACCAGCGGAAACACGGGCATCGGACTGGCACTGGTGTGCGCGGTAAAGGGGTACAAGCTTCTATTGACCATGTCCGAGGCCGCCAGCGTGGAACGCCAGAAAATTCTGAAAGCACGGGGGGCGGAGATTTTACTGACCCCCGGACATCTGGGAACCGACGGCGCCATCGAAGAAGTCTATCGTCTGGCCCGCGAGAATCCCGACACCTATTTCATGGCCGATCAATTCAACAACCCGGCCAACTGGCAGGCCCACTATCACGGAACAGCCCCGGAGATCTGGGAGCAGACCGACGGAAAGGTCTCTATGGTCGTCGCCACCCTGGGAACCAGCGGGACCCTGATGGGCCTGACCCGACGAATGAAAGAATACAACCCCGATATCCGCATCGTGGGGGTCGAGCCGTATCTGGGGCACAAAATCCAGGGGCTGAAAAACATGAAAGAGGCCTATCGTCCGGAAATATTCGAAAAGAATCTTCTGGATGAAATCGTGAATATCGATGACGAAGAA
>JAQYVT010000131.1 GCA_030145345.1 Desulfobacterales bacterium | reverse complement strand
GTGTCACCATTAGCGATGTTGTTAAAGAGATCTTTCGTACCCAGAAATTCAAAAACAGATATCCCTGGCGCAAACGTTACAAGCCCAAAATCAAGCCAATTGGCAATGCCATATTAAAAACAGCTAATTTCAAGCTTTATTCTCCAGCAATCGCTAGCCAAATCTGCTCGGTAATTACCAACAGTAGAACCCACAATTACTTTGACTTGAGCAAAGTCGATCAACGTATTGTCGCATGTGCTCTTGCGAACAACTATTTCATCACAACCGGTGACAATGATCTGGTCGAGTATTACCTGCAGCAGTTCTCCAATAATTCCGATGAAATTATACTCCCTTTGGGCATGATCAATATCTGGCTGAAAAAAGGTTTGATTTCATGGGATGAAACAATGCAAACTATCCTTGAAGATTGGAACAAATGTGATGAAGCGCCGCAGCCCATAACGGAAATTAAAAAATTCCAAAAATTGACCGGCTATAAATATCTGGGAACATAGACCTTCCATTAACGATTAAGCTTTAGACTCCCGCACCCCCTGATTTCAGCCGTTCTTCCTTTTGTGATATTTGTTGCAGATCACAGCCGCACCTAATCCTGCGATAAGAGAATAGTATCAGAATTCCCAGACAAGCGCTTTAGGACGGCCGTACAATTTATCTTTTCTTCTGGCGTCACTTTTGCTTCAAGCTGTTATTATGCCGGGAAAAGCAAGGATAGATGGGGCCGGAGCACACGCTGCACCGCATAACTTGCCGGGGCATCGAGCCTATAGAGATTTTTAAGGAGGGTAATGACCGAAATAACCTTGTTGATCGGCTTGGCAAAATAAGGCTTCAGCCTAAGTTAAAGGATCTGAAACTTGAGTCATCTCTTTATTGATTCAAAGTATCATAATAGGCATCCATTGCCTCTTTTTGCAAAATGTGCGCCTGCCCCTGATATCTGGGCGAGAAATGGAACGGTGTCATCTGCTTTACCCGGGCCTTGCCTGCGATACGGCCGGCCTGCCAGGCGGTGAGATGGCATTTTTTTTCGGCAATATCCCGGTCTCTTTCAAGAAAAGCCGCTTCAATAAATAGATGGTCGGAATCTTTAACGAGTTCGACAATTTTTTCCACATTCGATTTGCTGTACGCAACATCCGCTATGTATGAAACCTTCTGGCCCGGGGTTATCAGCGCAATCTGACTCGCTAAGTCACCCAGGACAAAACTTTTTTTTCTTTGATGTTTCTTGCCGTACTCGACCACGAATTCTGAATCGGCATCTTTATTGTTGAACAGCGCCTGCTTTAATTCCTTCAGCCAGGGGCCGATCTCAAGCCCAAGATCCGAAACTTTGTCTTTCATTATATTCACATGAAATCGTTCCTTGATGGCAAATCCGAGACAGGGAATACCGTGATCGAGAATTTCGGTAAAAATAGACAAAGAGGGTTCTTGATGCAAAAGACCTTTAAACGGGTGTTTGACAACCTTTGAAGCGGGGATGAATCCGTTTTGGCAGATGTATTCCCGGATAAACAGATGATCGGCGTGCACTTCGGAAACATGTAACGCTAAAAGATTGCTGTAGTTTTTAACAAGGTTCCACGAATACGCGGCAAGCTTTCCCTCGACATTTTTCAAAAAACCTTCAGGGCCGTAGATGTAAAGGTGTTGGTCTCGGCCAAGGAAAAGGCGAAGCAGCCGGTCAAACCCGATAAAATGATCCATATGCGTATGGGTAATAAAAACGTGGCCGGCCTTGAGAATCTCCTTGGCAGAAAGTGAATAAATATCTCCCAGATCAAATAGGATGGCACGTTTTTCAAAAAGAAAGGGGATGAATAGACCGGGATCATCAAAAGGTCCGTTCACCAACCGGGGGAGGAAGGAAGGGCGCATGGTTAGGCCAGGAATTTTGCAACCTGTCGGTTTATGCAAATATATATTTCTTCGTCTGAGCCGAAAACGTCGACCACAACTTTATGATTAATAAGGTTTTCTATGACAAACGCCGTAACATAAAGACTGACAACATTTGGATTGGTTGTGATATGTCGAAACGGCGCAATCTTATAGTCGACATCAAAGTCTTCGCCATGGCTTAAATTTTTTATACACTGTGCGATCTGTTCTTCGAGCACATTTTTATTGGTGGTCTCCACCAGGTGGTTCTCAACGAGCTTCATGGCAATGGCATTAGAAAGCGGTTCGATACGGTCTCTGGCAGTTTCAATGGCCTTTCTGCGGGCATATTCTTTTGAAGACTCGATTCTTGACAGTATTTTTGACTCGCGACTGCTTGGACGAAATACTTTTCCCATAATATTTCACCTTTGATTGGTATCCGGTATTTGATTTTATTATTCCTGGGCAATAATAATGCCAGGAATAGCCTATTGCAAGAGAAATAATAATTCACCGATAGAATTGATGGAAAATTCCAGATAACGCTAAAAACGCAGCTTAATATAACCTCAAGTTTCCCACCCTTTTTGTTTAGGGTGCAATGCCACTTCAGGCAAGCCACTCAATGTCGAATGGCTTTTAACCCCATTAGCAGGTCTCTTCAATAACAAGTTGAGCGGTTTTCCTGCCGTTCCAGCGGTTCCAGCGAAGCCGAAAGGCAATTTGATCAAAATTTTCCTTCAAAGGGGTGTCTGGATCAACGTTGAAGTGAATCGAATTAAACGTTTTTTCCGGTCTTCCCTTCCCCTGATTTAAAACCATGCGTCTGTGATGATTACCGACCTTTTTTGAAGACACAACATTGATATTACGGGCCATAAAAAGTGGTTCATTATTGCCCATCCCGAAAGGTTTTAAAGATTCCAGTTCATCGATGAGTTTGTCTGAGATATCTTCAAAATCAAGCATGCAGTCGATGAAAATTTTCCGTATAAAATCATCCGGTTTGGTCATGCGGGATACGGTATTTTCAAAGTTTATTTCGAATTTTTCGATATTTTGGCCTTTTATTTTTAGACCTGCAGCCATGGAATGCCCCCCAAAGTTTTCAATATCATTTGCGCAAGCTGACAACCCTTTATATAAATTTACACCCGGAATACTTCTGGCGGACCCTCTCCCGATACCGTCTGCCGTTGTGATCAGCACAACAGGGCGAAAATATTTTTTTGCAATTCTGGATGCGACAATGCCCAGAACCCCTAAGTGCCAACCTTCCTGAGCCAAGACCAGGGTGCTTTTTCGCAGCAGGTGTGGATTTTTCTTTAAATGGTTTTGCACCTGGATAAGAATTTCATTTTCGATGCGGCGTCGATTCTGGTTCATATGGTTGAGTGAATTTGCAATTTTCTCTGCGGTTTTGACATCTCTGGCGGTGAGAAGTTCCAGTGATGTTGAAGCGTGGTCCATCCTCCCTGCCGAGTTTAAACGGGGTGCCAAGCCGAAAACAATATCATCTGTATCGACGGCGTGTTTGTTGGTGTTACAGATTTTCATCAGTGCCTTTAAGCCGGGTCGATGGGTTCGACCCATTATATCAAGGCCTGTCCTGGCAAGTATTCGATTTTCATGGGTCAGTGGAACCATGTCGGCCAAGGTGCCAAGGGCTACAAGATCGCAGTAACTTTTTAGATTGGTTTCCGGACGGTCCTGCCAAAAATTTATGCCACGCAGTTTTTTTCGAAGGCAAATCAGCAGATAAAGGGCCACCCCAACGCCCGCAAGATCATGAAAACCGGATGGGCAGTCACACCGTTTGGGATTCACGACAGCAACAGCAGGGGGTATTCTGTCCGATATAATATGGTGGTCGGTAATAATTACATCAATTCCTGCCTTCCGGGCCGCTTCAACGGCTTCGTGGCTGTCGGACCCGCAGTCCACCGTGATAATGAGGTTTATTCCATTTGGCAAGGCATGGTCTGAAATATGATTTTTCTGCAGGCCATAGCCTTCGTTTGTTCGGTGCGGAATATAGTATGACACATGGGCGCCCACCGAACGCAAAAAATCCAGAAGGATCGTTGTGGCTGTAATTCCGTCAACATCATAATCGCCAAAGATCAAGATTTTTTCTTTGTCCATTATGCCGGTTATTATGCGTTCAACCGCAGCATCCATATCTTTTATGGCGAAGGGCGGGCCTAAATGGCGAAGGGACGTGTTGAAAAAGTTTGAGGCATCTTCCGAGGAAAAAATCTTTCGATTGACCAGGATTCGAGCAATGGCCGGATGGCATTTTAGAATTCTGCACAGTTTTTCCACCGAATGAATATCAGGTTCTAGAATTTGCCACGCTTTTTTCATTAACGGATCACATATCTTAAATTTACAATTTGGACAACACCGAATCCCAAACCCATTATGCCGTTGTACCCATGATACGGGAAGGGAACCGGGTTCTTTTCCGCCGGGACTTTTTTATTGCTATGATAATTGAGATAATGGTACTTAAACATGGTAACGTCCCCGAGCCTTCAATTGCCGTATAATGGCATGGGGATGTGTGCTTTATTTTAGCCCGGCGAAAGGCCCTGGGCGCCTCGAAAGCACGCGGCACGGGGGCAGGTGTTATCCGGCATCGTGAAGCGATGGTATAACTTGAACACAATAAACAATCTTTGATTTTGGATACTATAAAAAAATATCTTCGAATTGACCGTAGAGAAATCTGTTTTTTAAAATTTATTTTAGAGGCGTACGACGGCATCGCATCCATAACAACCGTCAATCCTGAATTGGGTGTTGTACGGCTTCATATTCCTCCGGGATGCGCGGAAGATGTGGAAATTATTTTGCAGGATCTCAAAGAGAATTTTATTATTGAAGATGCAAGTGCGGAGACTTCAGAGAATAGATGAAAAAGAATTTATACATAAATACCATCGGCTGCCAGATGAATGTGTATGACTCCGAACAGATAGCCAATGGATTAAAGTCGTTACAATACAAAATGACGTCTTCTATAGAAAAGGCGGATCTGATCATTGTTAACACGTGTGCCATCAGGGAAAAGGCCGAGCAAAAAGTGTATAGCTTTTTAGGGCGCTTGGCCGGATTGAAAAGAAAAAAACCGGCCCTTATGATCGGGGTCGGCGGGTGTGTGGCCCAGCAGGAAGGTGCAAAAATTTTAGGGCGTGTACCGCATCTTGATCTTGTTTTTGGGACAAATGCCATCGGTCGTTTGCCGGATATGGTCAAAGTCATTGAGTCCAAAAGATGCCGTATTGTCGACGTTGAAATGACGGAACAGATTGAAGAATTGGATTTTGTCAAACAGGGCCATGACCGGGGAAAGACAACGGCCTTTGTGACCATCATGCAAGGGTGTGATAATTATTGCACCTACTGCGTGGTTCCGTATGTCCGGGGGCGGGAAACCAGCAGGGATCCAGAAAATATTGTTCAAGAAATCCGATGTCTGGTTGAATCCGGTGTGCGGGAGGTGACCCTGCTCGGCCAGAACGTGAACAGCTACGGTAAAAAGGAAGGCCTCTGCACATTTCCTGAACTTTTGCGGCGCGTCAACGACACGGACGGGCTTTTGAGAATCCGGTTTACGACATCACATCCCAAGGATCTTTCAGACGATCTTATTCTTGCTTTTAAGGGCCTTGGGAAATTATGCAATCATATCCATTTGCCGATACAGTCGGGTTCAAATAGGATTCTAAAAAGCATGAACCGGAAGTATACCCGGGAAAAATATCTTGAAAAAGTCCATAAACTGCGTCACACTTGTCCTGAGATCTCCATCACATCTGATATTATTGTGGGTTTTCCGGGGGAGACAAAGACCGATTTTGAAGAAACCCTTGGTTTGATTCGAACTGTTGAATTTGACGGGCTGTTTGCATTTAAATATTCTGATCGTCCAAACGCGGCGGCAGTCAGATTTTTGAACAAGATCTCTGAACAAGAAAAGAAAGAGAGGTTGCAGCAGGTTCTGGATCTGCAAGATCGTTATACAACCCAAAAAAACAAAGCGTTAGTAGGTTCCCTGCAATCGATTCTTGTGGAAGGTTTAAGCCGGAAGCAAAACCGGATGGACACACCGAACCGACACCCGGATGTCCAGTGGACCGGCCGTACATCCACAAACAAGATCGTAAATTTTAATCGGAGTAATGGGGATATTGCGCAGAATGATATTGTTCCAGGGCAGATTGTGAATGTCAGAATTTTGAAAGCATTTTCCCATTCACTCTGGGGCGAACCGGTTAGCGCAGAACCAATTTCTTTTGGTTTGAGAGGAGATGAGAGTTATGTTGCATGAAGTAAACGTAGCGAGTATGGCGATAGATCCGACGTCGAATACGCCGATTCTTATTTTAAAGTCTGTAAAAGGTGATCAGGCGGTTCCCATATGGATCGGCTTGCTCGAAGCTACATCCATAGCTTCAGCACTTAGAAACATCAAGTTCGACCGTCCCATGACCCATGATCTTTTTAAGAATTTCGTCGAAAATCTGGATATGGCGGTATCGAAGGTCGAGGTGTGCGATCTAAAGGACAATACCTTTTACGCCAAAATATATTTCGTGTCTGAAGAAAAAAGTTTCAATATAGATGCCCGTCCAAGCGATGCCATTGCCATTGCCCTTCGTTTTTCCGCTCCCATTTATGTGGCGGATAAGATTTTTGAACAATCTCTAATGGCTGAAGGTGATTACGAAGTATTAAACAACAGCGAAGAAGGAAAAAAATGGGCGGAATATCTTGAAAATCTTTCACCTGAAGATTTCGGGAAATACAAGATATAACATCACGAAAGGATTTTATAAACACGACGCCGGCGCTCAAAAAAAAGAATTTTCGAAATATTACATCGTAAACTCGCCGTTTTCATAGATGGCAACCTTTTTGCCGGATGCAAGATGGGCAACAACCCTTTTCTTTTCAGTATTGACAAGGTCCCAGTGCAACGCTGAATCGTTGAACCCGAGCGATTTCTTTTTCTCTTTGGTCAATTCTTTTGGATTTCCGTGATACGTATCGGCATAGGAAGATCCCAGGGCGACATGGCAATTACCGTATTTTCCGCCGTAATTTTCATCAAATAATGTATTTGCCATAAAGGTGTTGATCCTGGAAAATCTTTTGTCTGTGAGGGAAAATTCACCCAGCCTATTGGCCCCTTTATCCATAGAGAGCTGCTTGACAACAAAATTTTCTCCCTTTTGTGCCCGGATTTTAACCACGCCACCTTTTTTAAATTCGAGTTTTACCCCTTTTACATAATTTCCGCTCCGGAATGAAGGCTGATTTGCAAAGTATGTCCCCCGGGTTCCTCTCCAGTCCGGTGAAAGAAATATCTCAAAACTAGGGATGTTGTGACCGGAGATGCCGATCCATTTCCTTTTTTCACCGGGGGTTATGGTAAGGTCTATATTTTCGGATTCAATATGATAGAAATTCACTTTCATTCTGTTCAGCCACCGCTTTACGGATGTTGCGTTTTTATAAATCGTTTGCCAATGGGAGACCGGGGAAGCTCTGTTTAGAAAGCAGGCATTTACAATCTGATCCGTATAGGCCTTCATGGAGAGTCTGGCATGTCTGGCTTGTTCTTTGGTGGGAAACGTGCATAGGGTCCAGCCGAAATCACCGGCTTGATCCCGGGCGTCAAGAATATCGCGCAAGTACTTTCTAGCGACAGCGGCTTTCCCGATCTTTTTAGGATCTATATGGCTCAGATGGGTTATCGATTCCGGTGCATGGAGAAAAATGCTGCCGTTTAGATGCAAAAAGAGTTCCTTTTCACCGGGGGTTTGGAAAGTGATTTGCCGGGAGTTCGAACGTTCAAAAAAAGATTTCTCCATATCGACACTCGGATTTATCCGTTGAACCGGGTGTATTCCCATATCCAGGAGTTTAGCGTAGAGAATTTCCCCAAGCCGGATGGCAGGCATATTATAACGGATCAGCACAACGTCGTTTTTTTTGAATTTGCGGGATCTGGCTGTTTTAAGTCCCCACAAGAGAACATCTGCATACTTTTCCAACTGTTTTTCTGTGAACATTGTGTTAACTCCCAACCCGGACACGCCGGAACCAAAAATGATTGCCACCACCCCACGCGGACACAAAAGATGTATTGACCGTTTTTTCTCCGAGCCCGGGTGCCGAAGTGGCAGACTTTAAAAAGTTCAGCCATAAAATACACAAACCCTAAGGTTGCAACTATAGGGCAAACGTTACCAATGAGCCGCTATGGATGATCATCTTTTAGAAAAAAGTTGTGATACTCAGAATCCGTCAAATGTTTTTTAAGTAGTCGAGTCAACAGAGAAAATATCTCGTCCAGTTCTTCATCCGTCATCCGCTGGACCAATTCCTTCATGAGCGTGTCGTCTGAAAATTTCTGAAGATAAAAGATGACTGTATTTTCATCGGTTTCACGATCGAAACCAAGTCCAACGAGACCGTCATAAGTTTCCACATGACTGTGCGTGTGTTTTGCCATTTTTTTCCTTTAACAAAGGTCGACGTAAACGGTACTATAAGCCGTTTCAAAACTGCCCATGGGTTGTTCCGAGCCGTTTGGGAAGTTCTGTGTTGACATTCTCAACAATAATAACAATAAATACTATCTTCCAGAATATCAATTCGTTAAATCTAGGTATATTATGCCAGCATTATGTCCTGGCCACTGCCAAGTCAAGGACAATCGGGTTGGGAACCAAAAATACGTTAGATACGGCCCGGATGTAAATGAATCCAAGACGTCAAAAATTAAAAGTTAACCTGTTATGGTAGATTGGCCCTTTTTATTTTGCCCTGAAAAACCTGGTCCTTCCCCGCGTGGCGGGATCTTCGATGGGCCAAGCCTGTCCCGCATTGCGGGGGTCAGAGTTCTCCGGCTCTGCCTGAGAATCTTGTTGCCGGAATAATGGAGTGATGGAGTAATGGGATGAGGGGCTTGAGAAACATGATCAATTTTATCAGTACCATGAGTATTTCTGTGATTCTTATTCAGAAAAATTACGTT
>JAQYVT010000130.1 GCA_030145345.1 Desulfobacterales bacterium | reverse complement strand
GATGGCTTTTTAAGTTCAATGATTTTACTATTACTCATGACGTATCCTCTTTTTGTTGGGATTTAGTTTTGGTGAACTCATTCCAACAGGATACGTCATTTATTCTTTCATGGCTTCCTCAAACACCACTTTTGATTATAACTCGTCAAAACCTGAACCATTTCTTATGGCGCCTTGCAGGTTGTTTGGAACCTGTCTTTTTCGTAAAAAAACTTCCTAACGAGTTTGTAAATGGGGAGGGATTGTCGCCATATTGAAATCTATTTTATTGCATATCATTCAGATTAGCATGCTGCGCATCGGGGAATTCCGGGGACATGATACTTAATGCCAACCATTTTCATGTTGTACGAATAAACAACTCAACTTTCGGGATTAAACTTTTTTAGCAAAAAAAATTGCATAATACACTGTTTTATCTCATAAATATATTGTAGAGCCCAATCTTTTGAATTATAATGAAATTTACCAGATTTCAAATATATTCAAATAGAAAGGGCTCAAATGAAACATAGCAAAATTGGTACCCAGACACAAGTTAACATTCATGTACAAAGCCAAATCAATGACTTCTTCAATCGATTTCAAATCGGTACACTTATGCACAGATGTGGTGTTCGAAAACGCCACGGGCATAGTATTCGTTCTTTGACAGAAGCAATTTTCATACTGCCATTTATCGGGAAAAACTTCTTCCGCGGTATTGTCATCAATGAAGATAACGCATTTGGCAAAGATGCTGCTTACCAACTACTTCGAGGAACAAGCTTTAACTGGCGTCGATTACTTCTTTGTCTGGGAAAGCGTTTGTTTTCCGTTTTCAACCGATTGACCAATGATGACAGAGAATCCGTGTTGATTATTGATGACAGTACGTATGACCGCTCCAGATCAAAATGGGTTGAGTTGCTCAGTAAAGTTTATGATCACAGTACCGGCCGTTTTCTAAAAGGATTTAGAATGCTTACCATCTGCTGGTCCGACGGCGCCAGTTGTTTGCCGCTTGACTTTTCGCTATTATCCTCCCGTGAGGCAAAAAAGCGGATATGCGAAAGTAAAAAAGATTTGGATAAACGGTGTTGTGCATATGGGCGACGTAAAGAAGCAACAATGAAAGCAACTGAACTGCTGGAACCTATGGTCAAAAGGATTCTTAGTACGGGCATTCAGGCCCAATACCTGCTCATGGATAGTTGGTTCACCATGCCCTCTACGGTTATTACCTTGGCTAAACACATCAAGGTCATCGGTATGATAAAAAAATCACCAAAGATTTTTTACACTTACGATGGTAACAATTTGGACGTAATGGCCATCTATCGTAGATTGAAAAAGCGCAGAGGACGGGCCAAAATATTGGCCAGCACCAATGTCCTACTCAAAGACAAAGTTCCCGCCAAATTGGTTTTTGTTCGAGACAGGCGTAAAAAAGATTGGCTGGCGCTGCTGTCGACCGATACGAAGTTGGCTGATGAGGATATCGTCCGTATTTATGGCAAACGCTGGGATATCGAAGTATTTTTCAAAATGGCGAAACAGCACCTGAAATTGGCTAAGGAGATTCAATGTCGGGATTTTGATGCGCTCATTGCCCACACTACCTTTGTTTTTATGCGTTATATGTTTCTTTCCTACCAATGCAGGATGGAAACAGACGATCGTAGCTTTGGCGATTTGTTCTATGCTTGCTGCGATGAAGTTAAGGATATCTCATTTGTAGAGGCGCTTTTCAGAATTCTTACACTCGCTTGTGATCGTGTAAAAAAAATCAACAACCATTGTGAAAAAACTGCGACAGCATTCATTGATGCTATAATGGAAGGCACAATTAAGTATTTCAATTTGTCAAAGAACAAGGTGGCTTTTTCTAATTTTTAATCCCGAAAGTTGAGTAAACAATTAATACATCGTAAGGTACTTCCCATCTAATTGCCGACCATATGAAAAGGCCTGCTCCCGTGGAAACTCAGGTAGCCGGCTGAAGGTCCGGGTATTTCAATCGAGGAAACGGTTGTTTCAGTTGGCAAATACCTACGTTATTGGTATAAGGCTTTTTTATATCGGTAAAAACCAACAATTAATAACAATTTTTCCTTGTTTTTCTGAACATTTTTTGATACTCGTTGGGAAATACCATCATAAAATAGGTTAATGAAAAATAATGTTAGAAAAAACAAACACAGATTGGGTCGCAATGTCGGATAAAGCGATAATAGGTGCTATCGGTGTCTATATTAGGCATCAGCGGCTGGAACAGAACAAGACACAGGCACAAGTCGCCAAAGAGGCTGGAATAAACCGCTGGACGCTGAGTCAGATAGAAAATGGCGAATCCATAACGCTTGCCACCCTCATCCAGATATTGAGGGCTCTTGACCTGACTCACTTGTTGAGCATATTCACCATTAAGGAAATAATCAGCCCAATAAAGTATGCCAGATTAAAAGAAAAAGAAAAAAAAAGAGCAAGGCCAAAAAGTAAAGGAACCGAGTCAAATGGAGATTTGGGGTGGTAGATTATGCATATGCACATATATGGGGTACGTTTGCAGGTGCTGTCAGGTGGGATGACGCACAGCAATTGGCAAGTTTCCAGTTTGATAAAAATTTCCTGAATAAAAACTGGGATATTTCCCCAATAAAAATGCCTGTCGGCAATGGTGACCGGATATACAGCTTTCCGGATCTGATGCCGTCAAAAGATATGACAGATGATGTATTTAAAGGGTTGCCGGGCCTACTTGCAGATTCGCTGCCTGATAAATATGGTAATCAGTTGATTGAAGCATGGCTGGCGCAAAATGGCCGTCCTCCCAACAGCATGAATCCGGTTGAAAAACTATGTTTTATCGGCAGCAGAGGTATGGGCGCCTTGGAGTTTGAACCAGCCCAATTGAAAACAGGCAAAAACACATTTTCCGTTGAAATAAAAAGCCTTGTTGATTTTGCAAAAAAAATCCTCTCGGAAAGAGAGAATTTTGAAATGAATGTCAGTGCTGATGATGAGCAGTCCATGAAAGATCTTTTAAGAATCGGAACTTCCGCAGGAGGAGCAAGACCCAAGGCAGTAATTGCTTTCAATAGCAAAACAAAAGAAGTCAGATCCGGTCAGACTAGAGCACCCAAGGGATTTGAACATTGGCTGATAAAGCTTGACGGTGTAAGCGGAGCGCAGTTCGGAGTCAGTCATGGCTGGGGACGTGTTGAATACGCGTATTATCTAATGGCAAAAGAATGTGATATTGAGATAACTGAATGCGAATTGCTGAAAGAAAACGATAGGGCCCACTTTATGACGAAACGATTCGACCGGCAGGAGAATCATATCAGACACCATATCCAGACCCTTTGTGCAATCCAGCATTTTGACTATAATAATATTTACGCATACAGTTATGAGCAGGTATTTCAAACCATGCGCCTATTGCGCCTGAAATATCCGGAAGCAGAACAAATGTTCCGCAGAATGGTTTTTAATGTTTTGGCAACCAATTGTGATGATCACACAAAAAATTTTTCGTTTCGCTTGAAACAGGGTGAACAATGGCATCTTGCACCGGCATATGATGTCTGTTATTCGTATGATCCTCAAAATATGTGGGTAAACCGGCAGACGTTAAGCATCAATGGAAAACATAAGAATATAAATAAAGAAGATATGATGACGATTGCAAAAACAAACAACATAAAAAAAGGCGAAAAAATCATTGAGGAAATCAACGTAGTGGTAAAAAGCTGGAAAGAGTTTGCAAACCGAGCAAAAGTAAGAAAAGAATTACTGCAGACGATTCAAAACAATCTGCATAATTTGAAATAATTGGGTCACACTATACGGGACTGGGTCGGCCCAAGGTAAACCAAGGTAAAAGGTTTAAACATTAGAATAAATTAATTAAAAAACACCCTTTTTCGGGCTTAAAAGGGTGTTTTTGATGTTAAAATTGCCCTTCTAAAATCCTGCTAATCAAATGATTTCCGGAAAGGAGAAACTTTTTGAAAAAATTTACAGTTCTGATTCTGATTCTCGCAATCACAGGGTGCGCCGGAACGAACATCATATCAAAGAAGTTCAAACCTGAAAATATCGTTCATTACAGTCAACTTGACAAACTGGAGAGCATTCCGGAACTAAATAACCATGTGGTATATCTTAATAAAGGCGATATTTTTCCGCTGGAACTCTCCCTTGACACCAATATTGTCGGCATTGAAGAGCAGAAAATTGACGTGGCGGCAAAACAGAGACTGTTTTTCATGTTAAAAATGCCTGAGAATCTTTCAAAAGAGGAATTGGCCGAACTGGAAAGCCTCAACAAGGAAAAGTTATCCGAAATGAGCGAATCCGATAAGCGGAAGCTTTTCGAAAAATTCATGTTGTATATCAGCAAAGACGCCGTGGCGTGGGCGCCGGTCTCCGACATAAAATCCATAAAGAAAGTCTTCGGGAGCAAAGGCGGCGCCGTTTCCTTCGGAATGGGAATGAGCAGCAAAAAGGGCATATGGTCTCGCCTCAGCGTCAAGGAAGTTAAGTAGTTTCCATTCGGCCCCAAGACACGGGTTTAATTACCCTGCAAGAACGATCCTACCGGAAAGGAGCGCACCACGGTGCCGCGCCCCCATCTGAGGACTGAATTCTCATCCCGGTTGCCCTTCCAGAACCCGAATATTATCCATTTATGAATAATATTATGCTAATATCCCCATAAAGCATATTTTCCTACAATATGATTCAATCTATTTTTTCAGGATCATCCCAACCGTACCGATGCTTGGAAATGATCGGAAAAAAGTTGCGTTTATCGCCACGCGTCAAAACATCGTTTAGCGGATCGTAGAATCATCGCTAAGAACCATCCCAATGGAGATAACGGGAAAAAAGGAATGTTAAAACCGAGTCTGCCGTCAATTTTGGATGAGGAAGGCGCGAAAGTCCCTTCCGGCCTGCCGCCTGCAATTGATGCCCATGTACATATTTTCCCCCGCGGCATATTTTCAGCCATCCGGCAATGGTTCGATGAAAACGCCTGGCATATCAGATATGAACTGACTACCTCCCAGGTATTTAATTTCCTATTGTCGCACGGCATAAGCCACATTATCGCACTCCAGTATGCCCATAAGCCGGGAATTGCGCATAAGCTGAATAAATATATGGCCGAAAAATGCAGGAAACATCAGAATCGGGTTACGGGCATGGCCACCGTATTCCCCGGTGAAAAGGATGGACCGAAAATTTTACAAGATGCATTTGATTCGGGATTGGGGGGGCTGAAGCTGCACGCCCATGTACAGTGCTTCCACATGAACAGCGATCCCATGAATCGGTTGTATGAATGCTGCAGGATTAATAAAAAACCGATTGTCATGCATGTGGGCAGAGAACCCAAGAGCTCGGCCTACCGGTGCGATCCCTATGAGATTTGCAGTGCGGACAGATTAGAGCGCGTTCTGAGGGATTTTCCGGATCTCAAGATCTGCGTCCCCCATCTGGGATTTGACGAGACATCCGCTTACCGAAAACTCATTGAAAAATATGACAATCTCTGGCTGGACACCACCATGGTGATTACGGATTATTTTCCCATTAAAGAAAAAATAGACCTCGCCCGATACAGGTCGGACCGGGTGATGTACGGATCCGACTTTCCGAACATCCCCTTCGCATGGGACAGAGAGCTTAAAACATTGAAGGCAAAGGATATTTCCCAGGATGCCCTTGAACGTATATTGAACAAAAACGCCGTGGATTTTTTCGGTCTTAAATTATAATGAAGTGGTAAAAGGAAGCGAGGAAATGATGAGGGCCATGTTGTATCAACAGGTGTGTTCCGCGGTAATTTTGTTATTCGTGATGGTCGGCATTGCCGGGGCTTCCGGCGGGTTTCTTCCCGGTGATCCAATGGTCCGGATCACCGCAACCCCTGCCCTTGTGGTGGACGTGGATACCGTTCTCGACCGCCTGAGCCGGGATGTCTCCCGGGACAGCGGTTTAGATCCCAAGCTGCTGACCTATTATTGGCAACGGTTTGATGCCATCAACTGTATGGGAAAAAAGGCCGAAGGGCATCCGATTTTCGTTGATCTTTATGTGCCCAATTTTTTGATGGATGCCGAAGTTGCCGTAATCATGCACAGCATTGCCGATTCCTTGGCAAAAAGCACCGGGATTGATAAGAAGTGGGTGTTTGTGCATACGCATACGGCGAAAAAGGGACGGGTTTTACTCTCAGGGGAAGTGCAATGATAAAGGCTGACCTATGGCGACCGTGACGCAACATGATTGATAAGCGGAAAATTCGCGCATACACCACAACTTTCGCAGCCAAACTCTTTGGCGGCGGCGCCCTGCTGTTATTGGCCGGTTTCCTTCTGCTGGGTCCCATCCGGGTTGTCGATCTGGGGCTCTCGAACGTCGGCGCCCTGGGGTTGGATGGGGCGCTTTGTCTGATGTTCTTTTTGCAGCATAGCGGGATGGTGAGGACGTCTTTTCAGCGACAGTTTGAATCAATGGTTCCGGGTCATTACTACGGCGCTATCTACGCCATTACCTCAGGAGCGACACTCCTCATGCTGCTTCTGTTCTGGCAGCCTTCCGGTTTAACACTGATCAGCGCTCATGGCCCGCTTCGGTGGCTTCTCCGCGGATGCTACGTGGCGGGGATACTGGGGTTCGTGTGGGGGGTGCGCGCCTTGGGCTCTTTTGATGGGTTCGGCATCGGGCCCATTAAAACCGCAATGGGCGGCAAGACCCCCAAGGAGACGCCATTTGTCATCCGCGGCCCCTACAGGTGGGTGCGTCATCCGCTTTACGCGTTTACCATTGTCTTGCTCTGGTCCTATCCGGACCTCACCGCCGATCGCTTGCTCTTAAATGTTATGTGGACCGTCTGGATTTTCATCGGCGCAATTCTTGAAGAGAGGGACCTTACGTCCCTCTATGGTGAATCCTATGAGACCTATCAGCGGCAAGTGCCGATGCTCCTCCCTTTGCGCTTGCCGGATCGGGCCTGAACGATCATCACGCTCTTTTTATAAACCCATTAAACGCAGCCATGGTCCTTTTTCAGGAGGATGAGCATCCATGAACAAATTCGCCTACCTAACCACAAGCCTTGCCATCAAAAAGCTCGCTCAATTCTCCAAACTCAACATCAGGATTCACGGAGAAAGAAACATCCCCGATGGATCCATCATTTTCGTGGCCAACCATTTTACCCGCATTGAAACCCTGTTTCTGCCCCGGCGCCTACACCAGCTCACAGGGACCCCCATCTGGTCTTTGGCCGACTACAGCCTCTTTCAGGGGCCTCTCGCCGCCATATTCGACAAACTGGGCGTCATCTCCACCCGCGATCCAAACCGGGACCGGCTCATTGTGAAAACCCTTCTCACCGGGGAAGCCGCATGGGTGGTTTATCCCGAAGGGCGTATGGTCAAAAGCAAAAAGATCATCGAGAAAGGGCGCTTTATGATCTCCCACGCCAGGGGCAAGCATCCGCCCCATACGGGGGCCGCAACCCTTGCGCTCAGGACTGAATTCTACCGGAAAAGATTGAAGGCGTTGCGTGAGGCTGCGCCCGACGAAGCCAAACGTCTGATGGCCTCTTTTGAATTGGACGAAGTTGACCAGGTCTCAATAAAACCCACCTATCTCGTCCCCATCAACATCACCTATTACCCCCTGAGGGTCCAGGAGAACATGATCAGCACGCTCCTTAATAAGGCCCTTGACGACCTTTCCGAACGGAGCATTGAAGAGATGATGACGGAAGGCGCCATGCTTTTGTCGGGCGTCGATGTGGACATCCGATTCGGAAAACCCATGGACATGGGAAAGTTCCTTCAAAGGCCGTTTATTTTAAAGGATATTGCCGCCGAACGCCGGATCGATTTTGACGATCCCATCCCTTCAAGACGGCCCATGCGCCGGATCGCCTTTAAAATCATGTTCCAATACATGTCGGCCATCTACCGCATGACCACGGTCAATCACGACCACCTGTTTGCAGCCCTGCTCAAGACGATGCCGGGCAGAAAGATAAATGAAACGGATTTCAGGCGGAAGGCTTTCCTGGCCGCCACGCTGGAACTGGACCATGCAAAGGTTTATCGGCACGAAGATCTTGAAAAAAGTCAGGTTCATCTCCTCACGGACGACCGTTTCCACAAGTACGAATCATTTCTCTCCCTGGCCCTGGACAAGGGCGTCGTCAAAAAGAAACCTGGATTTCTAATCAAGGATCCCTCAAAATTCGACCACATGTTTGACTTCCACAGGGTTCGCGTTGATAATCCGGTTCAGGTCATGGCCAATGAGATTGAACCGCTCAAAGAACTTCATCGCCATATCCGTTTGTTGGCGTGGCGTCCCGCCTTCCGGGTCAGGCACACTATTGCAAAGAGGCTTTTAAACAGTGCCGTCCAGCGCTACAAGAACGCCTATGCGACTTTCTATCGGGAAAAGGAATCCAAAGACATGGCGGTAGGAATGCCCTATCTCATGGGGAATCGGTTCAGGCGGACCGGCATCGTGTTGATTCATGGATATATGGCGGCGCCCCCGGAAGTAAAAGAACTGGCGACCTATTTGAGCAAACGGGGTTTTCTGGTTTACGCCCCAAGGGTGAGCGGGCACGGCACATCCCCCGACGACCTGGCCGCCGGAACCCGCAAGGGCTGGATAGAATCGGTGGATGAAGGGTATGCCATTGTGAGCAATCTGTGCAAAAAAACGGTGGCGGGGGGATTTTCCACCGGGGCGGGCCTGGCCCTTGATCTGGGGACACGGGTAAACGGCCTCACGGCGCTCTTTGCCGTATCCCCTCCCCTTCGGCTTCAGGATTTCTCTGTTCGATTCCTCCCGGCCATCGGCTTTTGGAACCGGTCCATGGATCTCTTCAACATAGACAAAGGAAAAATGGAATTTGTTGAAAACAGGCCCGAAAACCCCCACATCAACTACTTTCGAAATCCCGTAAGCGGCGTTAGAGAGCTGGGC
>JAQYVT010000129.1 GCA_030145345.1 Desulfobacterales bacterium | reverse complement strand
AAGGAAGAGGCTGCAGGACCTAAATTGGAAGAAATTCCGCCGGATGAGATGCTCGAATACATCGAGTCCATTCGCGAAATCATGGAATTTAGCGATCAGGAGAAAGAAATCAGAGTTATGTGCGATCAGAGTTCCATCCCCAAGTGCCTTGTGGACATTGCTGTTTCGGAGCCTGACAGACTGGATGAGCTTGAAAAAGGGGCGGAGGGATAATAGATATTTTCTTGAAATGTGTCAGGTCTTGAGAAAATAGTTGATACCCTGAAAAACAGCATAGCATGCTAACTTATTCTCTTTGAAGGCTGTAATTGGGGATACTGATTTTAACAATGACAAGCAAATCACGTTTCAAGAAATCTATAATCTTGTGGCGGATAGAGTAAAAGGCGTTCCGTATTATGAAAAGAGGCAGCATCGTGATAGGATGCAGGCCTCATGCACTCTGTTAATAGAGGGGCTGTGTTTGTGAGATATTAACTTTAGGAAGTCAATTAAATCAACAGTACCAAAACATTGCACTGCTCAGTAAGGTGCAGATATCTACCATGACAACATCCTTACTTAAAACTTAATGTACATATATCTCCAACCGCCAACTGCCCTTGATTGCAGATCACGGCTATAACGCACGTATCATGCCCAAAAAACAACGTGTGATATCATTTTTAATAGGGGCAGATCCTTTTTCGGGGGTTTGCCTTTTTGCTTTTTTGTGGATTTTACGGTATATGTAATCCCAGTTGATTCACCTTGGGTTGCTGTTCCGGCAAGCTATTTGTAAGGAATTAAATTCTTAGCTATCGAAAATTCCTTCCGCTGGAACCTGCACTGCAATTTTTAAATAGCTAGTGCCCATCCACAATTGTAAAATAGGCACCGTGGGTTTCCTATTCATAAATGAGCAATTTTTGTTCGGATCAAGGCCGCCCCAGTTAAATATGCTTCGCATTTCACGGGGCAGGCACAAGGGTTTTCGGGGAGGCATACTCCCTGTATGCCGCAGCCGGAAACCCGCGGAGAACCCAGATCCGGGCAAAAAGGGCCATTTATGGATGGAAACTAGCTATATAAATGGAAGGATAATGAGCTTGGATAATCTGCACAAGGGGAAAAAGATCCATACCGGAAATCCAGAGCACACAATTTGTAATTAAATAAATGCTGGAGGTAAAAATGCAAATATATTTTGATCGAATTGTTCGAGCTGCCAAACTCGATGTTAACTTATATGAAGAAGTTGAGGCTGATAAAGGTGCGATGAGCCAAGCTATGGGAGTTGTTGTGCTCTCCAGTGTAGCAGCCGGGATAGGCAGCATAGGAACGATGGGTATAAAGGGAATCATTATCGGTGCAATCACAGCTCTTATCGCATGGTATATTTGGGCCTATATTACATATTTTATCGGTGCTAAAATCCTTCCTGAACCTCAGACCAAAGCCGATCATGGTGAACTATTACGAACCATCGGATTTTCAAGCTCTCCAGGGTTGCTAAGGATATTGGCTATTATACCTGGAATCGGCGGAATCATTTTTATGATCGCTTCAGTTTGGATGTTAGTGGCCATGGTTATTGCTGTAAGGCAAGCTCTGGATTATCAGAGCACATTACGAGCAGTGAGTGTCTGTATGATTGGTTGGGTCATTCAAGCGATAATTCTGATGATTTTATTTGCGGTTTTTGGAGGCGGTTATTCAAGGCCCGTTTAATTGTGACAGGACCCACTTGACTTGACCGCCGATCTTTATCTCATACGCTTTCTATCATAAGACTTTTCTTGATCGGTTGATCTTTCTCACGATGTGTTTTTCGCCATTGATTTTAATGGTTGTCTTCACTTTTAAAACAGATAATTAACTAGTGCCCATCCACAATTGTTAAATAGGCACCGTGGGTTTCCTATTCATAAATGAGCAATTTTTGTTCGGATCAAGGCCGCACAAGGGTTTTCGGTGAGGCATACTTCCTGTATGCCGCAGCCGGAAACCCGCGGAGAACGCAGATCCGGGCAAAAAGGGCCATTTATGGATGGAAACTAACTAGTTTCATCCTAATGGCTGTTATACGATTTCTTAAATTGGACGTCTGAAATTACCAGATCGCGGACTCTAATCTGCACCCTGTACATTATCGGTGTGTAAATTTGTGCCAAGGAAAAAAATCATGTCAATTCGGAAAAGGAAAGGAAGTGAAAAAAATGAGAACAAAGATTGAGAAGTTGCTGATGATATGTATGATGGCATTTGGCGGCTTTTTAATTATGATGGGTTTAACAAGCCACAATGCAGAAGCAGTGTCAGAATGGCGTATTGAGACTGTGGATAGTGTAGGATCCGTAGGATGGTATTCCGCCATCGCAATTGATTCAAACAATCGAACCCGTATTGGTTATTTTGACGATACGAATGATGACCTTAAGTATACATACTGGGATGGTTCATCTTGGCAGATTGAGACTGTGGACAGTGAAGGATCCGTAGGATGGTTTCCTTCCATCGCAATTGATTCAAACAATCGAACCCGTATTAGTTATTTTGACGATACGAATAATGACCTCAAGTATGCATACTGGGATGGTTCATCTTGGCAGATTGAGACTGTGGATAGTGAAGGATCCGTAGGAAGGTATTCCGCCATCGCAATTGATTCAAACAATCGAACCCGTATTGGTTATTTTGACGATACGAATGATGACCTCAAGTATGCATATTGGGATGGTTCATCTTGGCAGATTGAGACTGTGGATAGTGAAGGATCCGTAGGATGGTTTCCTTCCATCGCAATTGATTCATCGGATAATGTTCATATCAGCCACGGTAAATTTAACGATTTGAGGGCAGATTGGAACCTCGAATACACCACCGATGCTTCCGGACAATGGGTTGTGGAGACGGTGGACAGTGAAGTGTCGATAGGATGGTTTCCTTCCATCGCAACTGATTCATCAGATAATGTCCATATCAGCTATAGCGATGGGGATAACGAAGATCTCAAGTACGCTACCGATGCTTCCGGAGAATGGGTTGTGGAGACGGTGGACAGTGAAGGATCTGTAGGATGGTATTCCGCCATCGCAATTGATTCAAACAATCGCCCCCGTATTAGTTATTTTGACGATACAAATGATGACCTTAAATATGTAAGCGCAGGACCGGACACCGAAGATGATACTGAAGGTTGGACGTGTTTTATTGCAACTGCAGCTTACGGTTCTTCTATGGAGCCGCATGTCGAGATTCTGCGTAAATTCCGGGACCGGTTCCTGATTGTCAATACAGTGGGTAAGGGTTTTGTGCGTCTTTATAATACCTATTCACCGCCTATAGCCGACTTCATCGCAAACAATGAAAGCCTGAGGGCAATGGTTCGCTTGGGCCTGTTACCCTTTATCGGCGTAAGTTGGCTTGCCCTGGAGATAGGGCCTGTATCCACAATGGCGCTTATGCTCTTTTTTGGTGTTGGCCTGATCGGGCTTGCAAGAGTTGGGAGAAAATTCAGAAGCTAACCAAAGATCACAAAACGATCAAGGCAGGGGCAACAGAAATATGCCCCTGCCTTTGAACTTCAGCGATTGTTTAAGTCGTGCTTAATCAGACATCCACGGAGTAAATTCCTCCCGTGTCGGTGAAAAATCGATTGCACCTGTTTTTGTAAATATTAAGATATATTTTAACCTGTTATGGTTCTTCTCCAATTTAGTTGGAGAAAAGGGTCCAAGGATCCAAGGGTTTTTTTAAAATTTTTTCAGCGCGGTCTTTTTTTAGAGTACCCAATTCGCAAACAGAACCCTAAGATATGTAAAGCATCCTAATGTAATCCAAGGAATAGAAAAAACAGATCTTCTTATCTGTGAAGTAAGACCGCATATTTCTTCCTTTGGGAATTTTGCTGTTATTGTATATATCTCTAAACAGAGTCCGCATGACTTTTGTCAGACTTTTAACTCCTTATAATTCTTTAGCATTTTTATCCGCCTGTTTTGTGGCGGGTCACTCGAATCCTTGAGCCCTTGAACCCTTGAACCCTCTGGGATCACACCGACTCAATTGGAAATGACTCACTTATTTTACCCCAATTAACTACAACTAATCGGGAGATGATTCACTTTTATAAATTTTTTCAAGATGTTGGCCTGGCCCCCGTTTTCTGGGCCTCAACTTCTCTCATCGCTTTCAGGACATCAATGCTGCTTTTTAATCCTTTAGTGTACCTGGCCATATGTATCGCTATTCCAGCAAGTTGAGCCAGAGCCTGAACAAAATTTACATCTTCCAGGGTGAACTCCCAGGGTTCAGAAGTATAGACACGCATAGCCCCGATTACATTACCGCCGGCCACAATGGGTACCGAGAGGAGAGAAGCAATTCCTTCTTTCTGGGCTTCATTGGGGTATTGAATTCTAGGATCATCCATAACATCATAGATCGCCACCGGTCCCTCCTCCAGCGATTGAGCAATGGAGCGCAATGCACTTAGGGGGCCTTTATTTAAATACTCATCACCCAACCCGTATGAAGCAGCCAACTCCAGTTCATTGGTTTTACGATTGATCAGAAACAAAGAACATCCCTTGGCATCAAAAGCTGTTTTGATGCTTTCTACTGTCATCAGAGCAACTTCTTCCGTTTCCCTGGAATGAGAGATTGCCTCCGTAACCCTAAGCAATGTTTCATAATTGATGATCTTTTTTTTCATAACATTCTCCTCCCCTATTAAAAGTGATGGCGCAGACAATAGCCACGTTATCTAAATCTACGATACAATATCCATTTTTTAAAAACTGAAAAACATGCAATGCCCAACAGGACATACAGCGTCCTGCGATAGGCAAAGTATGCACATTTTAATTTGTTTTTTCATAGAATAACGTGCTGAATAGAGGTTGATTGATTGAAGTGGCTGAAAATAATCTGGTGAAAGCTTTTAAACGACATCCTAACTCTAGTGATTTATCAGCAAAAGCTATGCCAATCGGAGAATAACGATTACGTTAGTATAACAGCTTCTTTTAATTAAGATTGCTGAGGTGATGCTGAGATTCGAGAAAAAAATACGGGGATGCGGATGTCAGTATTTTTTACAAAATGCAAAAATACCTGAAAGTAACGAGCCATCTATCTTTTGAACAACAAATTACTATTCGGAAAGGATCAGAATCTAACGAACCCGTATCTAAACGGATCGGTTCCAGGTTCAGGGTTCAAAGGTCAAGGGTTACAACCGATTGAAACTGCTCAACATATTAATTAAAATTCGGAATACCTGCCAGTACCTATTGGGTGGAAAATAAAATAATAGATCAAAATTGCTGCGAATCGTATTGGGTCGACATCCGCGGCATACCGATCATACGAATACCGTTTTACACGGGGATGGCCAAAGAGCTTTTTCGCGGAAAGTCTTTTGATGCATTTTTTAATTTGAGGGTTTTTGGGGTTTGGGGTTTGAGCAACCTGTTCTTTAGCAGATATTTGAACAGGTTTTGGGGATATTCTAATTTGATTCGAATACTAGCTATGTCCAATAGATATTTGTAAAAGGTCCATCTCCACCATCTTTCTTGCTTTTTAAAGAAAATTCAAATAGATGATGAACTTAATATAAACAGTTAGTCAATCATTGTTTTATGTCGTACAGGGGTAAGATACCTGTAATTTCTAAAGCGAGAGTCGGACCACAATATATTGTATCCGCCTTATTTATTTCGATTGAGGGATATTGATCGAATCTTACACTGTTTTTTTTATATGAACCATTGAGGAGTGTTTAAGGAGTGTTATGAACAAGAAATTAATTATTATCGGTATCGGAATTGTTGGCGTTCTATTGCTGTGGATAGGGATTTCAATTTATCCGGACTGGTTGTGGTTTGAAAATTTGGGCTTTTCGCCTGTTTTCTGGACCATGCTGTTGAGCAAATTCGGGTTTGGATTGATGGTCTGGGTGCTTTTGGCCCTGATCATCGGTATGAACATTTACGCCGCCAATCGTTTAAACCCGGCCATCGGGACACGGGGGGATTTTAAAGTTGCCGACGATTATATTTCCCAATCCGGCCTTTCCACTGCAACGCTAAAAACCCTGGTGACCGCTTTTATTCTGTTTCTCACCGTTTATATTGCTTCAAAAGGCTCCACTCAATGGGATTTGCTTCTGCGCTATCTGTATCAGCAGCCTTTTGGCACCACCGACCCTATTTTTAACCGGGACATCGGTTTTTACTTGTTCTCGCTGCCTTTTTACATCTTCATCCAAAACGGGTTGCTGATTCTTTTTGTCGTGGCGACACTGGCCACGATGAGCTGGTATCTGAAAAACGGCGCCCTGAAAATAGAGGGTGACTTCCGTCAGGCCCCGGGGGCCCTACCCACGTTGCCTAAAATCACCCTTGGGGAAAACGTTAAAAAGCATCTTATTTTTCTGGGTGGAATCGTTGTGCTGCTATTGACCTGGGCCTATCGTCTGAAAATGTTCGACCTTTTATATTCCACCCAGGGACCGGCTTTCGGCGCCAGCTATACCGATGTTCACATCAAGGTTCTGGCCTATAAGGTCATCGTTTTTGTCTCCATAGGATTCGCCGCAGTCCTTTTTATCAACGCCTTCAAACTAAGGGCAAAATTAATCTGGATTGGTGCGGTAATCTGGATAAGCGTCGTGTTGGTGCTGGGAACGGGGCTCCCTATCCTGGTCCAAAAAGTGATCGTCAAACCCAATGAACTGGCCAAAGAATCCCCCTACATCGCCTACAACATCGATTATACCCGCAAGGCCTACAACCTGAATAAAATCAAAGAAGTCGATTTTGAAGTGAACGACCAGCTCAGTGCCCAGGATCTCAAGCAGCATGACGTAACGATCCAGAATATCCGGATCTGGGACGAGCGCCCGCTGCTTCAAACCTACCGGCAGATTCAAGCCATACGGCTGTATTACGATTTTAACAATGTCGACGTCGATCGGTATCTCGTCAACAACCAGTATCGCCAGATCATGCTGGCCGCCCGGGAGCTGGTGGTCAACAAGCTGCCGCCCCAGGCCGATACCTGGGTCAACAGACACCTCATCTATACCCATGGCTACGGACTGGCCGCAAGCCCGGTCAATGAAGTGACCAGCGAGGGCCTGCCCCGCCTCTTTATCAAAGACCTGCCGCCGTCCTTTGAACCGGACCTGAGGGTCGTGCGCCCCGAGATCTATTATGGCGAAAAAACGGATGAGTATGTGCTGGTAAAGACCAACGCCCAGGAATTTGATTACCCCAAGGGGGACAAAAATGTTTATAACACCTACCAGGGCAAGGGCGGTATCCATATCAAATCTTTTTTCAGAAGGCTTTTGTTTGCCATTGAGTTTTTGGATCCCCAGATACTGTTTACCACGTATTTAAGTCCGGAGAGCCGCATCATGTTTAACCGGCGGATTAACCGGCGGACGAATTCGATTGCCCCCTTTCTCGATTATGACGGTGATCCCTATCTGGTTGTTTCCGATGGAAAGCTCTACTGGATTCAAGACGCCTACACGACCTCTGCGATGTATCCTTATTCGCGCCGGTCTCGCGGCACTTTTAATAAAAGACAGCTTAACTACATTCGCAATTCCGTCAAGGTCACCATCGATGCCTATAACGGGGATGTGGTTTTCTACATGATTGATGAAAAAGACCCCATCGTCAAAACCTATGCGCGGATCTTCCCGGATCTGTTCAAGCCTTTCAAGGAAATGCCCGCGGCGCTGAAAGAGCATATCCGCTACCCCAAGGATCTCTTTAAAATCCAAATGGAGACTTACACGAAATATCACATGGAAGATGTCCAGGTCTTCTACAACCAGGAAGACCTCTGGCAAATTCCGGATGAGGTCTATGGGGAGCGCCGTCAGAAAATGGAACCTTACTACATCATTATCAAGCTGCCCGAAGAGCAAAAGGAAGAATTTTTCCTGATGACCCCTTTCACCCCTTCCAAGAAAGACAATATGATCGGCTGGCTGGCGGCCCGATGTGACCTGCCCAACTACGCCAACCTGCTGGTCTACAAGCTGCCCAAGGAAAAACTGGTCTATGGACCGATGCAGATTGAAGCCAGGGTGGATCAGCAAACCGAAATTTCCCGGGAATTGAGCCTGTGGGGGCAGAGAGGTTCCCGGGTCATCCGGGGCAATCTATTGGCGATTCCCATCAGTGATACCTTTATCTATGTTGAGCCGGTATATCTGGAAGCCATCCAGGAAGAAAGCCAAATGTCCCCAACCGGCACCCCTGGGCCCGGCGGCGGAGGCAAGCCCCAGCAAGCAGCCGCGCGGGCGCGTCCCCGGCTGGAAGAGGCAAGGGCCGCTTCTCTGCCGGAACTCAAAAGAGTCATTGTCGCTTTTAGCAATCGTCTGATTATGGAGGAAAATTTGGACAAGGCCTTGGGCAATATCCTGGGCGTTGAGATAACCCCGAAACAGCCGGCTTCTTTGGTTATTCCTCAAATAAAGGGCCAAGGGTTATCCAAGCTCGGCGCAACGGCGCTGGACCACTATAATAAAGCCAAAGCATATCTGCGTCATGGCGATTGGACCGGCTACGGGAGGGAACTGGAAAATCTGGAAAAAATCCTTAAAGAAATGTCCGGAATGAAAAAGGAAGAAAAATAAAAATTTAAAGGAGTGTGATATTACCTGAATATAGCACGCGTCGGAGGCTTTCATATGCAAGGCACTTAAGGGCGAAGCCATAGTCTGCTATTGCGAGCCCTTAATAACGCAGCAGATTAAAGCCTCTGGCTCGCCCTTTTGGGTGAAAATTGATGAGAAAAAAAGCGAGAGCGACGTCCGTAGCCGAAAGATGCCATTTATGGTTGGATATTAACCAGTTGGTTCAAAGGCTGGAGCAGGTGTTCCACTGGGACCCAGGTATCGAATAAACCAATAAATGGCTGTAAGATCCTCATGGTTCATTGCATTAAGGATGGGGTGCGGCATCGGAGGCTTGCTTGTTAATGTCTTTGCCATTTCTATCCAGGCCGCTTCAGTAAAAGCGT
>JAQYVT010000128.1 GCA_030145345.1 Desulfobacterales bacterium | reverse complement strand
GCCCCAAAAAGCAAAATTACCAGGATTGTCGGAATCAAAAACAATACAGGCCAGGATAACTTTTTGTAGATTGGTTTTTCACCAGTTACATTTTTTAGACCCTTAAACCGCAATTATTAAAAGTGCAGATTTCTTGCCAGTATCAACGGCATTCACAACAACAATTGATATACAGATATCATATTTTTCTGGTGCCAGGTCAAGTAAATCCTATTTTTGGCAATTGTCAAATCCTCTCCGTCTACCGACAGTTTATAGCCCGGTGCGTTTAAAAAGCGGTCCTTAAGGTCTTTGCCTCGGTTGGTCGAGTTTATTCTAATTCAATATGGTTGACCGATACGCCGTATTTTTTGAGACGCTTGGCTATATCGTTTTTGCGGTGACATCGATCCGGATCCGCTTCCATACACATCAAACAGGCAACCCGGCCTTTTTGCCAGTCTGCCAGCCTTATTATATCATCCTCATCAATTTCAGAAAATCCGCCCAGGGTTTTGCCGGCCCAATTGTATTCGATGCCGATAGCCGGCAGAGAGGTTTCAAGGTTTTTTTTATTAAACGAGCTCTTTCTGCCGTAAGGCCTGGAACGAACATCCAGCAGAATTTTAATTCCTTTCTCCTGCAGAATGTTTTGTAACATTTCAACGTTGTTTAAATTTTGATATCCGATTGAATATAGCATGTGTTAAATGATTTTTTTCTTTTTGACCTGGTCCGGAAAGCCGGGTAGAGGTTTATGATTTGCTGTGCTTTAAAAGCGGTCTTTAAGGTCTGGTACTCAATATGCTTTTATCAGCGATCGTCGATTTCGAAGCTCTCAGCTTGTCGAAATTTTTCCTTGCAAACCATACAAAGGCGTAAGCACTTTATCGATCTATTTAAGATCTTCGCCGATTTCCTCCAGCATCGAGGCCGCCGCTAAAAAAAAAGCTGTCCCTTGGCACAAAATCATCGAGAATAGTTGCATTGACAAGGGAACTCCCGATAAATTGGACTTTTGAAATCAGATCAGGAAGAGCAATGGAAAAGTCACGACTTTCAAGGCTGTGTTCATCAATCATTTTAAAACCTCCTTTAAAAAAAGCGCCAGGGCAACCCCGGTCCATAGCTGACCGCCCGCAATAGCGGGAACCCTGGCGCGTTTTATTCTAATGATAATTTTTTCATTTGCTATGGGCTTGGGCTTTAATGTAATATATCTTACATTCTTACTTATAATAATTAAAAAATCAAGTAAAATCTTGCTTTCTTTCGAAAAAAATAATAACAAAATTCATTATGGGTAATAAAAAAGTGTTTTCCACAAGAATTGACGAAGACCGAATAAAAGAGCTGAAACATCTTTCAGTTGATACCGATAAATCTTTAGGTAATTTGTTAGAAGAAGCTATTCACGACCTTGTCAAAAAGTACGAAAGGAAAGCCAAAAAATAACCCTTAACCGAGGTTGCCATGGACTGATTATTAAAGGCCCTATTTCTCAAACAGAGAGGTGGGGTTTTTTTATGAACTTTTATTCAACAAAAAGACATAAAATGAAGAATACTATTTTAATTTTTTCGAAAGGAGGATATCCCCATGAAAAAAATTATTCTTAAAAAGTTCTGGATTCTCATTATTCAACCATTGTTTTGTTTGGTTATAAGCATCAACGTTCTATCTGCAAATGATGCTCTCCCCTCTATTGCTAATAGTAAGGCCCGAGCACAGGATACGTGTAATAACGCACCTCAATGTTATCTACAGCCATCTACACAATGCGAAGACTTGCTGGCTAGGTTTCAACAACTAGAAGATCGTAACGCTGAGATTAACGATAATATAGCAACCTTAACATCTTACATCCAGGATATGACATCCAGATTCGAAACGTTTAATGAGGCCGCTACCTTATTAAATCAAGCAATTATAGAGGCTAGGAATATAAGAAACGAATGGCTGACTAATTGGCTAAAGTGTAGACGTACCGGCGAGATTTATTGTTATAACAATGATTCAAGCATAGTCGATGAATGGGCTCAGAGAATGATAGATGCTACAAGAAATATAGTTAATGCTACGAATAATTTGGAGACGATTAGCCAAAGAATAAGTAATTCATTACAGGATCCTCATGTCCTTCTTGGGCGAAACTGGCTGATACATAAAATTTTATCGTCGTTCTCACATGCTACACTTAGACAACGAATCGAATTATGGATACATATAGAGAAAAATGATCCCCAAAACAGACCTCCAAGCTATACGGTATTTATCTTTGACCCCCAGATTCAAAGAAATACCATAACAATATATTTCTATCTTTCTTTATTCCTTTTTGGAGATCATCCGAGCTTTGATTACATGAAACCATTTCAAGCAACTGATGTATCCATTTTGAATACAGTTAAAGATGCAAAAGATGCCGACCAAAGCGTCGAAAATTTTCTTGATGCGCGTGAAAATTATTTGCGTCATGATGCTTTGGAAAGGCTAATGGAAAGAGCAAAAGACCTTGCTGACACCGCCTCAAATATTGTTAGAGGTATGGTAGAAGATTGTAATAGTAGGGTATTACCATTTTATCATAAACATGATATGATCGATGTGGATAAACTGCCCTATCTACCCCGTATGGCTGACTAAGAGTCTCTAAATATTTATACCCGATGTGTTTTTGAAGATAGGCCTTAAAATTGACAAGCACTCTTAAACCATTGTATGAAAATCATGGCGTGAGTATTGTTGTTCGTCTCCTGGCCTACAAATACCGTTCTTTTTTCTCAAGCTGTGCTTTTTGTCTGAGCCCACCTATTTGGGTGTAGATGTGGCTGGGAGACTATACTTAAACGTTGATAATGCCCTGCACGAGTATCTTTGCGGGCTTCTGTTCTTTCGTAACGAGCGGCGTTACACAGTTGATCGGCTTCGGCATCCAACAATTTGTTTAAAGCCTCTTCGACCGATCCGCGAACAAGGTCGTTAAAATGCTGGTGAATCTGGGTCTCATCAATTTGGATGACTTTGCCGAAATTTTGCGATACACTCTTTGTCATGGCGGCCTCTCCTTTCTCTGGTCTATGGTTTTAGGTGTTTAGCGATTACCAATAAAACACATAAACCAGTTTGAGGCCACCGCCTCTTAAAATGTGCGAAAAATATTATGCGTTATCGCCCTTGCCAGAAGTGCTGCCCACACTGATCAGAATAATTGCGCCAAATAAGGACTTAAAAGGAGATTTTGGGACCCAAAACCGACTTTTTAGAGAAAAAACTCGGCTTTCGGGCACAGGGGCGAAAGGCTGGGTTTGATAGCCATTCAAAAGATGAAATTATCATCCATCTCAAAAACCTGAGATATGTCTGACTTAGCTTGGCCCCAATTGCATACAACTGCTGAAATTGTCGAAAAACCCAAATTCAGTAATTTTGCGATCCATAACTATTTGATTTTATAGCACGCAAAATTAGTCAACGACCACCCGCAAAACGGGTGGCTTGAATTTTCGGCCATAGGCCGAAAAGGCAAAAGCACGTGAGTGCTTTAATCGTTGCATTTGCAACCGGTTGCAAAGCACCCGGTTTTAGGCAAAAATAAAAAGGCGAAACCATGAAACTGAGGTTCAATGGACCGATAGACGGCGTGCTGATGATTCGACTTTCCGGGAATTGGCAAATTGGAGAAGATCTTCCTTCTCCAAATGAAATCAAGAATAAACTGGAGTCGGAAACAGACATTCAGCGCGTTGCCTTCGATACGAAGGAACTCACTCAATGGGACAGCAGTCTTCCCATTTTACTCCTTAAGATTAAAAACCTGTGTTCCGAGAAAAAGATTTATATGGATAGTGACGGACTTCCTCGGGGTGCCCAACGTCTGATTGAACTTGCCACAGCCGTCCCCATAGAGAAAGATGCAAGAAGCGTGGGGGAGAACAAAACCTTTCTCTCTCTTGTTGGGACTGAAACCATTCATTTTCTAAAATCAGCAAAAGAAATGATTGCCTTTATCGGTGAAGCGTTTCTGGCTTTCATCAAATTTCTGTCAGGCAAGGCTCGCTACCGTCGATCCGACCTGTTCAAGACGATTCAGGGATGCGGGGCGCAGGCGCTTCCGATTGTATCCCTCATAAGTATTTTGGTCGGTTTAATTCTTGCTTTTGTCGGCGCTATACAGTTAAAAATGTTTGGTGCGCAGATCTACATCGCCAATCTTGTGGGCATCGCCATGGTCCGGGTTATGGGAGCTGTTATGACCGGCATCATCATGGCAGGCCGAACCGGCGCTGCCTTTGCCGCCCAGATCGGTACAATGGAGGTGAATGAAGAGATTGATGCCCTCAAGACCCTCGGCATTTCACCCATGGAGTTTCTGGTTTTACCGAGGATGCTTGCCCTTGTTTTCATGATGCCGCTTCTCTGCATTTATGCGGACTTAATGGGCATTCTGGGCGGGGGGATCGTCGCCATAGGGATGTTGGATTTGAATATATCCCAGTATTATATCCAGACCAAAGAGGCCATCAGCCTGAATGATTTATGGATCGGACTTTTTCATAGCGCCGTCTTTGGTGTCTTGGTGGCGTTGGCCGGATGTCTCAGAGGAATTCAATGTGGACGCAGTTCCGCTGATGTTGGGAATGCAGCCACTTCGGCAGTGGTGACAGGAATCGTAAGCATCATCGTGGCAACGGCCATCATAACAATCATGTGTAATGTGCTGGGCATCTGACCCGGATTACCCAAGAAGAACATCGCCACCCTAACCGGCGAGAAACCCGGGCTGACCCGAAATTCTCTGCACCCTTGATGGTCATAAACAAAATAACGATTATTCGTAAAAATTAAATGACAACGCTGCAGCAACAACCGATGAAAACAGATCCATACATCATTGTCCGCGATCTGACCATGGCATATGGAGACTATGTGATCATGCGAGATCTAAATTTTACGGTGGGCCGCGGAGACATCTTTATTATTATGGGAGGCAGCGGTTGCGGAAAAAGCACACTTATGAAGATCATGGTGGGGCTTAAGGAACCGGCCAGAGGACAGGTTTTCTATGGCGACCTGAACTTCTGGGAAGCATTCCCGGACGACAGGAAACACATCGTAAAGAATATCGGCATTCTTTATCAGTCCGGTGCCCTTTGGAGTTCCATGACCCTGGCTGAGAATGTAGCGCTTCCTCTTGAGGAATATACGGACCTGGGCCCCAATGAGATCCGAGAGTTGGTGTCCTTCAAGCTATCCATGGTCGGCCTTGCAGGATATGAAGATTTCTATCCGGCTGAAATCAGCGGGGGCATGCGGAAACGGGCCGGAATTGCGCGTGCGATTGCATTGGATCCAGACATTCTGTTTTTTGATGAGCCCTCGGCAGGACTGGATCCGGTAAGTGCGAAGAGACTGGATGACCTCATCTTGGAGCTAAGGAATAGTCTCGGCGCAACGGTAGTGGTGGTAACGCATGAGCTGGCCAGCATCTTTGCCATCGGAAATAATTCTGTATTTCTCGATTCGGAGACTCGAACGATGACTGCCGCTGGAAATCCCCAAATGTTGCTCGAAAATTCCCAAGATCCAAAAATCATAAACTTTCTCATGAGAGGTGAAACGGAGGGGCATATACTTTGAGCAAGCAAGCCAGTAAAACAGTCATCGGCAGTTTTGTCGTTAGTGCATTGGTGCTGGTCGTCGGCGGCGTTCTGATTTTTGGTTCCGGCAACTATCTGAAGGAAAGATACAGATTTATGCTATTTTTTCAAGATTCCGTAAAAGGGCTCAGCGTGGGAGCTCCGGTTATTTTTATGGGGGTTAAGATCGGAGAAGTGAAGGATATTAACGTGATAGCAAATCCTTCGGAGTCATCTTTTTTAATTCAAGTCCTTATCGAGTTGGCATCCGGTAAAGTCAAAAGGTTCAAAACCAGGGAGTTCGGAAATGCTCAGGAATTATATGAATACTGCAATCAACTCATAGAACAGGGTCTAAGGGCCCGGTTGGGATTACAAAGTGTGGTCACCGGCCAGTTGCAGATAGAACTCGATTTTTTTCCTGAAGAACCGGCCGTCCTGATGGGAACGAACAAGAAGTATCATGAAATTCCGACCATTCCGTCCACTTTTGAAAAGCTGACAAAGACATTGGAGAACCTTCCTGTCAAAGAAATTTTTGACAAGCTGTCATCTTCGCTGGCTCGAATCGATGTGCTGTTGAATTCACCGGGGACCACGGAATTTTTAAAGTCTCTTAAACTTGCCGTCGAAGATGCAAGAAAGGTTCTTCATGAAGTGGATAAACAGGTTCAACCGATGACGGACAAAATAGGCGAGACCTTGGAAGCATATGGTAAACTCGCTCAAAACTTGGACCGGAAGGTTGATCCTTTGATTTTCCAAGTCGATGAAACTGTCAAGGCACTGGCAGACGCATCCAAGCAAGCGGAGAAGACACTCAGGGCAGTTGAGAATGTTGCGGGAGACAATTCTGTCGTCACCGTAGAACTGACGAAAACGCTCAGAGAGTTCTCATCTGCGGCAAGATCCATCCGAAACCTGTCTGATTATCTTAGCAGGCATCCTGAAGCCTTAATCCGTGGTAAAGGTGGGCACCCTAAATGATCGCAAACAAAACGGAAAGAATGTTTGAACTGTTTAATTTGAAAGCAATTTTGTAAGTTTAGATACTTACTCATAACGCTTCTATAAATGAGATATAAATTTATTAAAAAATCCCGTTTTATTTCCCCGTTGGGAAAGTCGATGACACCCCATCTTCTTCGTTATCAAGGGCTCGCAGTAGACGACTACGGCTTCACCCTTGATGCCTCGAATCTGGGGCATCCTCGACTTTCGCTCAATTAGGGTGGGGACATTAGGTGAAGAAAATGAAGAAAATTTATTGGATTCAAACAGCCGTCATTTTATTGTTTTCCCTGTCGATTCTTGGAGGATGTTTACCAAAACCAAGCGCACCGACAAAATTGTATATCCTAAGCCCACTGGCAGGTCCGGCGGTTGAAATGCACAATACGGCAGGTGAAATATTCATGACCATAGGTGTTGGACCTGTCCATCTTCCTGAGTATCTGGATCGACCTGAAATCGTGACGCGTATCAATCCCAATGAACTTAAGCTTGCAGAGCTTGATATTTGGGCGGAACCGTTACAGGTCAATTTTACCCGGGTTCTTGTTGAAAATATATCGAGGCTACTGAGTACCCAGCCTGTCGCCGTCTTCCCTTGGGGAGCATCTCCACAGATCGATTTTCAGATTGATATTGAGGTGGTTCGACTGGATGGAGATATCGCTGGGAAGGCTTTCCTGATCGCGCAATGGTCGATTTTTAATTCATCCAACAAATCCATCCTTTTTTCGAAAAAGTCGCAATACACCGAATCTGTCGGCGGAACAGGCTATTCTGCGCTTGTGGCTGCTCAGAGCCGTATGATAGGGGCTTTGAGCCATGATATTGCTGAAGCGATAAAATCTCTCCATAAGTAGCCCAGAGGATTCAGCCTTGACCGCCAAAATTTTCCTGTTCATCTGCCTGTGGATGAAGGTTTTCTATGATATATTTTTCTAAATCCTTGAATGATGCGCTTTTAGCTGTTGACTTATTAATTTTGCTGTTGTAACCATCAAAATATTAGGGGTTGTTAGGTTGTAATTAACATGAACAAAGGAGGAAAAAGATGACAAAGGCTGAATTGGTCGAAACAATAGCAAAGGATGCAAACATTTCCAAAACCGCAGCTGGCGCCGCTTTAGAGTCTTTTATGACAAATGTTACAAAAGCTTTAAAGAAAAAGAACGGGAAAATTACGTTGGTAGGTTTTGGCACTTTTGCAAAAGTCCGTCGCAAAGCTCGGAAGGGTCGGAATCCTCAAACCGGTGAACCCATTAAAATTAAGGCAAGAAATGCGGTAACATTTAAAGCTGGGAAGAAACTCAAAGACGCGATCTAATCTCAATCGGACGATCACGCTTGACTGCCAATCTAATTTCTCAAAAATGCCATAAGGGATCCCCATCGGTTTTTTTGAAACTCCTTGAAACTTCGTTGAAACGGATTCTTCACAGTGCTCCGGCCAACGGCAGTGAACCTTCGACTGAAAATTTTTGATTCATTTAGTCCACCCTCGCATTCCCCGTAGATTTCTGCGGGGAATGCGATCCCAGTTGCGGCCCTACGCGCTTCCAAAACACGTCATTTTTTTTACCGCCGACCGTCATCTCCGCATATTTTCCCATAAAATAGCCATGTCTTCTTTGAAGCTCTCTGCGGCCCCCTTGAAACGGAATTTACGCCCCGGTCAAACAGAAAAGACCCATAGGTTTCACCCCGATGGAATATAAACTGAAAATGCATTCCATTGGGCAGGCGGGGCAAACTTCGCTTCAACAAGCTTGCGGGGAATGCGCTTGTCCTGTTGACCGGGGTGCTCCTCGCTCGCCCCGCCCTTTGGGTGGGGCGCTTCAATCCCCGAAATTCAACTGGGCGAGCTGTTGCACTTCAATAGGCCATATTTCTCATCTGCCGATCTCTGTGCCGGCCGGCACGGTCCATGCGGATATAGTTTACAAAAAGCATTTATCGTGATAGGTGAAAATTCCAAATTTCATTTTCTCTTTATAACATACGAATTGAGGATTGCAGAAATGGATATAGAACGTGAAAAGATCGATTTTGATGTGCTTTTTGTCGGCGGTGGGCCCGCAAATCTTGCTGGAGCCATTCGATTGATGCAGCTCGCCCACGAAAAAAATATGAACCTTGAAGTTGCGCTGGTGGAAAAGGGCGCTGAAATCGGATCTCATGCATTGAGCGGTGCCGTCCTGAATCCGGCAGCCTTAAAGGAGCTCATACCGGATTTTTTGGAAAAAGAATGCCCCATAGAATCGACGGTTAGAGAAGACGAATTCTACTTTCTAACCCGAAAAAAACACTATCGACTTCCGATGATTCCCAAATACATGCACAATAAGGGCTTTTTCATTATCAGCCTTTCCAGGTTTACCCGGTGGCTTGGCAGGATTGCCGAAGATCTCGGGATTAACATCTTTCCTGGTTTTTCAGGTAAGGACGTCCTTTACGCAGAAGATCAAAAGACAATCATCGGCGTCCGTACCGGCGACAAGGGATTGGATAAGGACGGACAGCCCAAGAGTAACTTTGAGCCGGGCATCGATTTGATGGCCAAGGT
>JAQYVT010000127.1 GCA_030145345.1 Desulfobacterales bacterium | reverse complement strand
TGTCACTCGCTGGGTGCATAGTAGCATCTTTTGGGCGATGTGACCTTCCCCTGTTTTTTCAGGGCGCTGATGATCTTTGAAACCGCCTTGCTTTCTTCTCCGATCATCTCGGCCACTTCACCGGGCCGCACCGGTTTTCCCGCTTTTTTCATGGCAGCCAGCACTTTCTTCTCCATTTTTTACACCTTCCAATATGTGACAGGTTGTTAATGAATGAGGCTCTTTCTTAACCATTCTTTTATTTTACCTTCAATGGCATAAACCCCTTTGAGGTTGCCGTTGGCTTCAATATAACGTTTTTTTAATTTTTCCGGTATTTCGATTTGTGCCAGTTCCGTGGCATCCTCGGAATTTCTTCGTATCAGGTAGATCATCGGTGATTTCCCCCAGGTATTTACAACGAAATAATGCGCCGTATCATCTTTGGACCTGATGACATAATTGCCGCCGGCCCAGTTGTTTCCCCACTCAAGATAGAGCCTTACCGCCTCCTCCGGCGTCATGTCCCAGTCTATGGCATTTAAAAGGGCCGTGTTATTCTTTATATCGTCTAATCCCATCATAGAATTTCTCCTTTTTGAAATATTATGCTTAATGCTCAAACATATACAGGTAGCAAGTTACATGCCACGATCTTTTTAGCCGGGGGCCAAGCGTTTTACCTCCATGGGCATTATCGATTATTTGTCATTTGAAGATGAATTTGTTAAGGTGTTATACAGCCACCTGAGTCCAGATGATGGATCATCGCCAATGATAAACCCATAACCATCCAAGATAAAACCTGAAATCGAGTCTCGAATCGATTTCAGGTTCAACCAGAAACGAAGATCGTCCAAAATAGATCGGGCTTTGATTTTTTTTGTTATAGATAGAAACATCGATTAAAAAGAAGGTCCCATGGTTGTATTGTGAGACATCTTTGTCTCAGAATGAATTTTGAAACACCAACGTACATCGATGCGGAAACGAAACCGGTTATGTCAACAAAATACAGCCCAAAGCCGTCCGGACAACGTTTTTCAATAAGAGACGGTCTTAAGTTTCTCGCTGCAGCGGGATTGCTGACGTGGTTTATGTTCACCAGCGCCGGCCGGTTGCACTACAACTGGCAATGGTACCGTGTGCCAAAGTATCTTTTCACCATTGTAAACGGTTCATTTATATCCGGACCGCTCCTTGAAGGCGTATGGGTGACCTTGAGAATTACCGCGGCGAGTCTGGTCCTGTCTTGCATATTCGGCCTGGTGACCGCTCTGTTCCGGCTCTCGGAGTCTTTTGCCGCCAGAACTCTGGCGCGCCTTTATCTGGAACTCGTTAGAAACACACCGCTTCTTGTACAGATCTTTTTTATTTATTTCGTTGTTTCCCCGGTACTGGGGATCGGTCGGTTCTTTTCTGCGATACTTGCCCTGAGCCTTTTCGAAGGGGCATATGCATCGGAGATCTTTCGGGCCGGGATCGTTTCCATCCACAAAGAACAGTGGGAGGCGGCGCAAAGTATCGGTCTTAATACCCTGAATACGTACCGGCATATCATACTTCCCCAGGCCATCCGTCGAATGCTGCCCCCCCTTGCCAGCCAGGCCATATCGCTGATTAAGGACTCGGCCCTTGTAAGCACCATCGCAATTTATGATCTGACCATGCAGGGGCAAAGGATTATTGCGGAAACATACATGGTTTTTGAGCTATGGTTTACCATCGCCATCATCTATTTATTTATGACAGCAGCGGTATCCGTCGGGATTAATATTATGGAAAAGCGCTTGACCATTGAAATGTAAAACCCCATCCCGGACGAGCCTCCGCCGCAAACAATATCTTCGACACGCGGGACAGGGTGGAGCCAACGAGTTTTGCCACAAAAAGAACTGAATTTATCCCTTAAAAACGGATACATAAAGGAGAATTAAAATGAAAACCTATTCATCATTTCTAAAAAGTCTGGTGGTAATCACAGCCATAATGGCCCTAACTGCATGCGGCAATGATTCGACCGGCACCCACCAACTAAAGGTACAGGAAAGTACCATTGAACTGGTTCAAAAGCGCGGCGTTCTCCGTGTGGGCATGTCTACGTTTGTGCCATGGGCAATGAAAGACAAAACCGGAGATCTCATCGGTTTTGAGATCGATGTTGCAAAGCGGCTGGCCAAAGATACCGGTGTCGAAGTCGAGTTTGTTCCCACCAAATGGTCCGGGATCATTCCGGCGCTGATAACCGGAAAATTCGATGTAATTATCGGGGGTATGGGAATAATTCCGGGCAGAAATTTGAAGGTCAATTTCAGTATTCCATACGACTATACCGGAATGTCCATCGTTGCGCATAAAAAGCTTGCCGCCGGCTTTAGCCGACTGGAAGCATTTAACGGTTCCGATGTCGTTGTTGCAGCCAGGCTGGGTTCCACCGCCGTAACCGCCGCCAAGAAATATATACCGAAAGCTCAACTGCGTTTGTTCGACGATGAATCCCAGGCATATCAAGAACTTGTCAACGGAAATGTACATGCCGTTGTGGGATCTGCGCCGACCCCTGAATTCCAGGCCATCAAATACCCGGAAAAGCTTTTTCTACCCCTGGATAAAACGTTCACCAGCGAGCCCATAGGATTCGCCGTGCGAAAAGGTGATTCTGACACCTTGAATTACTTCAACAATTGGATCCGTTATGTGGAATCCGAAGGATGGTTCAAAGACCGGAAAAATTACTGGTTCCGGACAAAAGACTGGGAAAAAATGATCAAATAGGAAAACCCCTCTTTGCGGGACTGCGAGTCGCCTCAATAACCGAGTGTCGGAGTATGGATCCCTTTGAAAGCCCTGAAAACTAAAATTACGCGTCTGGACATGCTGACATTTTTCTTTCTGGCTGCGGTCTGTGTCTGGATTGCGTATCGAATAACGGTTAAAGTCCATTACAATTGGAACTGGGGTGTGATGCCCCAGTATCTTTATAGATTTGATTCAGCAGAGGGCAGGTGGGTGGCGGGCCTGATTGTCCAGGGTGTGTTTATTACCCTGCGGCTCAGTATATATTCCATTGTCGTTGCCATGGTCATCGGAACGGTGATGGGCCTTTTCCGTACCAGCCGAAGCCCTTTCAGACGGATGGTCGGCTGGAGTTATGTTGAAATTATTCGCAATATACCCATCCTGGTCTGGATATTCATTTTTTATTTTTTTATCAGCGATCAGATTATTCCGATTATCGGTCTGGACGATCCGGCAGGATCAAAATCCGAATTCACCAGGGATTTGGTCTCGTTTTTATTTATTTCTCCGGCACGATTTCCGGCATTTTTGTCCGGCCTGCTGGCGCTGGGTATCTATGAAGGGGCTTATATAACAGAGATCGTCAGAGCCGGCATTCAATCCATCGATAAAGGACAATGGGAAGCCGCTTCAGCTTTAGGATTTTCAAGATATGAGCAGCTTCGCCACATTATTTTCCCCCAGGCGGCCAAAAACGTGCTCCCGCCCTTGGCCGGACAGTTTATCTCGACCATAAAGGATTCTTCCATTGTCTCCGTCATTTCCATACAGGAACTCACGTTTCAGGGCATGGAGCTGATGTCGGCGACGTTTTTAACCTTTGAAGTCTGGATAACGGTGATGCTTTTGTACCTGCTGATTTGCCTTGTCTGTTCTCTTGCAGTAGAACGTCTCGAGATCCACATGAAAAGGGGTGCGATCTGACCCGACCCTCCTATCCCCGGGACACTTAAAATTGAAGTGTCTCTGTGCCGTCTTGACGAAAATAGGGGTCTGTGCTAATGAGTAGCGGCTTTGACAGCATCTTAATGCCGATGGTAATTACCGATGGATCACTCTAACTGTCCATCCATAATTGTAAAATGGACACGGTGGGTTTCCGATTCATAAATGAGCAATTTTTGTTCGGATCAAAGCCGCACAAGGGTTTTCGGTGAGGCATACTCCCTGTATGCCGCAGCCGGGAACCCGCGGAGAACACAGATCCGGGCAAAAAGGGCCATTTATGGATGGAAACTAACTTGGAATGCGTAAATGGCACAGCCCGCCGACTCATATACAGGTCTATCCCGGTTAAAACTTTTCTTTGCGCTCTCCAGAACACCCCACGGATTGCTGGACATGGCCACCCCTGCCCTGGGGGCATTGCTGTGGCTCGGCCGGTTCCCATCTTTTGAAGTGATTATTATCGGCCTTGTGACGACATTTGCCGGTTATACGGCGGTTTATGCCCTTAACGATGTCGTCGATTATCGCGTCGACCAAGAAAAAATAAGACTTTGCGGGGACTTTGACACCGGATGTGACCTGGATGCCGTGATGATCCGTCATCCCATGGCCCAGGGATATTTGAGCTTTAAACAAGGGGTGCTCTGGACCGCGGCCTGGTCGATGGTGGCCATATTGGGGGCGTACTATTTAAACCCCGTCTGCCTTGTGATTTTTATCATCGGCTGTGCCTTGGAGACGGTTTACTGCCTACTCCTCAAAGTCAGCCATCTGCGAACCCTGGTCAGCGGGGGCGTTAAAACAGCCGGGGCGATTGCCGGCGTATTTGCCGTGGATTCGAATCCTTCTCCCGTGTTCGTGTCGATGATGTTTTTCTGGTTTTTCTCATGGGAGATTGGGGGCCAGAACGTTCCCAATGACTGGGCCGACATCGAAGAAGACCGACGTCTTCATGCCCAGACCATTCCGGTTCGACTGGGTCCTGACAGAGCCAATGCCGTTATTCTGGGGTCTCTATTTATGACCTTAATGCTGTCCATGGTCGTTTTCTTCGTTTCTCCGATCCCTTTTGAATTTCCGTTTGCGGTGGCTTCCATGGCAACCGGTCTCTGCTTCTTGATACTGCCCGCCGCGCTTCTTTATACTGTCAAAGACGCCCCGTATGCCATGGCCCTTTTCAACATGGCCAGTTATTATCCGCCGGCGCTGTTCGTAATTGTTGTTGTCAAGCTATCGGTGGGATGAGCCTATTGATCTTAGTCCTTTGATTTATAGGCTCGGTGATGAGTTGTTCATTCAGAACTTGATGCTGAATAAATAGGTTTACCCTGACAATTTTATCTGTCGTTGATATATTTCGATTATGTCAAAAAATCAGACTCTTGATAGACTGACGAATTGTAGTTAACTTAGCTGCTAATGTTTGGTGATACGGTATTGAGGTATCCCAGAAAAATCAAGCAGTTGATACTTGGACGTTATTGCAGGTATCGCCACCTTCCGTAACATTATGAAACCAAAATATATAGGATTAAGATGAAAAGGGCAGGGTTCAGCAATGGCCCTGCCACATGGGATCAAATCTTCATATATTACATTAATCTAATATCATTTGCGGTTACGCACCGCAAAACCCCGAGTGGAGTCAGTGGAATCGTCTCGCTTGAGCGTGACACTACCGGCAGCGCCACTGCCGCCGCTTAATATACTGGAGCCGGGTTCGTATCGGTAGTCGTAGCCCCAAACCAATGAAGGGTCTTTTATCTCCCCAGACCATACCCAACATCCAGTGGTTTTCAAAACAGGTTTAATATTACATTTCTCACGCTTCTGATAAAGAGTCTTAAGTTCTGCCATCGTAGGCATTCTCCAACCGCCACCAGCAACGGCGGCAAGACTCTCAACCCATTTTTTAGCATCATACCAGTTAGTAGGCTTGTCGGGTCCGGCTAACCATTCAAGGCCCGTATTTTTGTCATAATAGATTGCACTTTCTAATGCTTTTAGGCTGGTTGCTTCCTCCACTGCCTTTGCCTGATTGGTTATAAATACAAAAACGATAGATGCGGTAATCAGCACTAATAATTTAAATGTTCGTGATTTTTTAAGATGGAAATTCATTTTATGTCCTCCTTTCTATAATTAATAATTAATAAGGACTGTTTTATAAGAGCGGATGAATCTAATACCACAATGGTAAGGACAGGACTCCTGTAAGGAACTGCCAGCCAGATGCATTTTGTGATTGATACGAATCACCTTTTGTTCTTGTTATATTTTTTAAATTTTAGTTATCTTTCAAATTCTGTTCCAATTTTAAAAATCGTACCGCATTATTGTAAAATATATCTCGCTTCTGTTCAGCGGTCAGAAATTCGGCAGTTTCAATTGCCTCTATGGCCATACCAATCGTTTCCGGCCATACCATTTGATCTGAACCAAACATTAATCTCTTGCCAAGATCAGCATCAATTAATCCTTTAAGGTAACTATGAAAGGTGGGCCGAGGGATTATCCAAGAAATTGTAGATAAATCTACATACACCTGAGGATAACGATACATCAAAGCGATTATTTCTCCTAAAAATGGCCAACCAGCGTTTTCAACATAAAGCCTTAATTTTGGATGCTTTTTTAGTACATCTTCCAGTAATAGTGGATTACCATCTGATATGCGAAATTTGGCACTAGGACCAGCAATGCCCTCACAATGAATCAATAAAGGTACATCTAATTCCTCAGCTAATGCGTAGATTGGCTCCAAAGCAGGGTCGTTTGGCGGGTATCCCCGGTATTGCGCAGCAATTTCTCCCATTATATCCAACTTCCCTTCTATAAATTCTTTTCGTAACGCTGTTATATCAATAGTCCTTGGATCTCTGATAATTTGTCCGGCAAGAAACTTTTTAGGGGCTGAATCTTTCCATTCATAAACAGTCTTCAGATCCCAACTTATTATACCAATGACAATATTGTATTTTTCCATCGCTTCAAGCGTTAATCTCAAAAGGTCCTCATCACGAGTCACAAGTGCAGATCCTCTCATTATAGACTTATCAGGATAACGAGGTGGAGGAATAGGCGTACCATCTGGTGTTCGTAGCATTTTATCAAAAGCGTGCATATGCATATCTATTATGGGGGGTAGTTCACTGGAATAAGACTTTGATTGGAATGCTATTACAATAGTACAAATAATTATAAATGATGAAATTAGCTTTTTCATTACACACCCCCTAAATTTTAATGACTTTTTAACGCTAAGTGATATATTCAGAATGTGGCCTATAAAAATTGCGCATAAGATCTTTTAGGTATTGTAAGCTTCAAACCTAAAAACAACTGCTTAACAGAACATATGGTGTCCTATACAAGATATATCGGCTCAACTAATAAAATATTGTTAATAATAGCATCCTGATTTCCTTCGTTATCTTCTAACTCTTTTGACAAAATTTGGACTTGTGACTAAAGCAGGCAGCAAAATCAAATTGACCTAAAAATCTCGGGATGTTAAACAAAATTAAGTGGATTTCAACCCACCTTGCTTTTAGCACTGGATATACTCGTTGGATCTTCCAGGCTATCCAGTTTTTTGACAATAGGCCGAATAAATGGAACGAAATAATAGTAAAGATGCTTTCCAGGCTAAACTTGAGAATATCAAGTTGGATTTAGACACCTGCAAGGTCCTACTACATTTCGAAAACCATAAAGAGCCCTTTGTAATCCTTTTTGATAAACCTGCCAGAAGATTCTATTTTTCGCTCATTGCTTTGATCGTCACCGAGATGAAAAATCTGGATAAGCCAGGATTCATCCACATCCGTAAACATGAAAAAACGCTGAAACTGCTGGATAATTCGTTGGCAGGTCAGAACGCATCCAAGACTGTAGAAGGTATGTGGGACAAGATCAGAAAAGCCTGGCGTTATACCCTTCCAGACTTGGAAACAGGAACCCACTTTAAAATCCTGGAGCGGAATCTTATTCCGCCTTATGAAAAGGGAGGGAAATACAGGTACAATTGTTCAGATGACGAGTGCGACATCTGGGCAAATCTCTTCGACTATGACGAAAACAATCCATGGCGATTCAAGTTTGCGGGTGATTCGGCTTCCATTAGCTTGAATGATATTTCTGTTACATTAGGGGATCTGCGGGATAATTCGGCTTGGATAGAATTTATAAAGCGTTTAAGTATACCGCCCAAAGCTGTGAACAGAGAGAAAAAGGCTGTAGCGAGATGGTGGAAGAAGGTGGCTTTTTCTTTAGTTGCCGTCTTGATTGTTGGCGCTGCAACCTTGGCAATATGGAATTCTTATATACGTCTTACTCCGGCAACGAGAGCGCTTGAATTGCCGGATAAGCCTTCGATTGCGGTGCTGCCGTTTAACAATTCGAGCAATGATCTTGGGCAGGAATATTTCAGCGACGGGATTACTGAAGAAATCATTTCTGCACTTGGCAGCGTTCCAAAGCTCTTTGTGATTGCTCGACACTCGACATTCACTTACAAAGGCAAACCCGTAAAGGTTCAGCAAGTTAGCGAGGAATTGGGGGTTCGGTATATTTTAGAGGGGAGTGTTAGAAAATCTGGAGACAAAATACGGATAACAGCCCAGTTAATTGACGCTCTTACCGGGAATCATTTATGGTCCAATCGGTATGACCGGGACTTAAAAGACATATTTGCCGTTCAAGACGAAATCACAAAAAAAATCATCACTGCCATGCAGGTAAAGCTGACCGAAGGGGAACAAGCCCGATCGGTTGCGAAAGGCACAAATAATCTTGAGGCCTATCTAAAATGCTTGCAGGCAAATGAGTATTTGAGCCGGGCAAATATACAGAGAAATGCTTTGGCAAAACAACTGGCCAAGGAAGCCATTGCCTTAGACCCGGAGTATGCTTGGGCATATTATGTTCTATCTAGAACCCACCAATTAGATATGTGGTATGGTTCAACGAAGTCCCCTAAAGAGTCTTTGGCCGAGGCCAAGCGGTTGTTACAAAAGGCTATTGTCTTGGATGACACTTTTGCTGAAGCTTATAGCGAGTTGGGATTTATATTTGCAGTAGAAAGGCAGCATGATAAGGCCCTTGCTTTAGGGGAAAAGGCTGTGGCCCTTAATCCCAATTCAGCTGAGTCACATTTAAGACTGGGTAAGATATTCATTTTTGCACGCAAGTGGGAGGAATCCATTCCGGAATATAAGACAGCCATGCGTTTGAATCCTATTCCACCGTCTTTGTACTTTTGGAGTCTAGGGTTGTCCTACGGTGCTATTGGACGATATGAGGAGGCAATAACATGGTGCGAAAAAGCAGTCCGTCAAGATCCTGATTCTTTTTTCGCCCATTTGATGATGTCTGCGGTTTATAGCTGGTCAGGACGGGATGAGGATGCTCGGGCAGAAGCCGTTGAGGTGCTTAGGATAAATCCCCGGTTTTCTCTCGAGGAATTTGAGAAGAAAGCCGGGAAGCGGCTTGTTAACGCGCTGCGCAAAGCGGGGTTGAAGTAATGGGAAAACAAGAAATTTAGAATAGAGTACGCAGTTATTTTTTATTCTGCAATTATGCAGATAACTTGCGAAACTGTCGAAAAAGTCCAAATTCGGCATTTTTTCAAAATTCTCGTGCAATAATATCAGATACTTAAAGGTTTATAAAATGTCATTTTTAGGTTTTTCGACAG
>JAQYVT010000016.1 GCA_030145345.1 Desulfobacterales bacterium | reverse complement strand
GTCCGTCTTCTGCGAAATCGTGAATTTGTAAAAAGAGTCTGATTTTTTCTTTTTGAAGTGTCTTTAGGATTTTTAGAAAATTTCTGTTCTTTGCTATTGTCGGGTTGTGAACGTGAATAAGGTCGCACCCGCTTTCCCATTTTAAAAGGATTGCTTTAATGATGGCGGCGGCCACCTTTTCCGGGTTAACTCTGAGGCCGGTTTTGTCGTAACCGAGCCCGGGGATGTGGACGGTTTCGCAGGGAAAGAAAGTTTCCGGAGGTGAACCCGTCAGTATAAGGAGATCGGATGTGTGAAGCATGGATTCGACCTGCTGCCTTAAAACTGCGGTGACCCCGCCGGTTTTGAGATGATAATGAATAAATACGATTTTCATTTCTTGTCTTTTTATTTTGGCCTAAAAACCGGGTGGGTTGCACCCGGTAGCAAATGCAACGATTAAAACACTAAGGTGCTTTTGCCTTTTCGGCCGATGGCCGAAAAGGCAAGCCACCCGTTTTACGGGTGGTCGTAGACCCCCGTAATAGCGCCGCCAGTTCTTCGATCTCTTTTTTGAAATACAACAAATCTTCTCGGCGGAGGCTTTTTTTATTAAACATCAGCAGCAAATCGTCGAGCGCCTTGACCAACTCAGGCGCTTGGGATTGCTGATAATCGTCACAGCTCTTCAAATAGCGGCATTTATGGCAGACCTCAATGGCTTTTCGGTGTTTACGCTTACTTCGGGTACACAGAATATATTGCGTTTGAACGTTTATTTTCGCCCCCTTATAGGTCAATACAGGTATAAGACAAGTCGGTCGGGGTGTCAAAAAAATATTGATATATTCAGAACAATAAGACAGGATGATGCAATCCCTTGGAGATTTCATTTAGAATTCCGCCCTTACACCGTCGTGAAAGGAACAAAGGAGAAAGATCAAGTTAATTCCCTTCGCTCACAATTGGAACAATGGAATAATGGGTAACTGTCTGAATTTGATTGATATTGTTTCTTCAAGTCAACCTTCCACTATTCCAAAATTCCAACATTCCATGGAAGCGGAATAAACCAGGAGCTATAAAAAATCTTAATTTCAAATAATTAGAGAATTTTCGAGACGCACTATGGATCCAAAAAATCTTCCGATAATTCCGTCTGATCGCGGGGATGATCTGCATAAGCTGGAGATTGCGGATTCCGCAGACCTTGTCCTTTTTATGGCCGGGAATCAGTTCATGGCCATGAAAGAGATAATTTTCGCCTTTCAAAGAGAATATCCGGATATTGACAAAATATATTACGAAACCCTTCCACCCGGCCTTGAACTCAAACAGATTCTATCCGGTGGAGCGATCTTTAGAGATAAACGCATCAGCGTCTATCCGGATGTCTATTCGTCGGTGAATCTAAACGCCATGAAAACACTTGAGACAGCCGGTCATATTCGCAGCGATGATTACCATTTTTACCTGCACAACCGACTGACACTGATGGTTCCGGAAGGTAATCCGGCTCGGATAAGGTCCATAAATGACATGGGCGGGGAGCGGGTTCGAATATCTCAGCCGGATCCTGAAAATGAAGATATTGCGTTCCATATCGTTGATATGTACCGCCAGGCTGGGGGCGATGAACTTGTTCATCGCATCATGGAAAAAAAGCGCGCCGAAGGAACGACCATTTTCACCGTCGTTCATCACAGAGAAACCCCCTTGCGGATATTTAAAAAAACGGTGGATGTAGGGCCGGTGTGGGCCACAGAAGTGATCCATGCAAAGTCTTCGGGCCTTGCATTCGAGGTGATTGAACCGGGTGAAGATTTCGATCAAAGAGACCGGATAAATTACTATATATGCAAATTAAAAGAGGCTCCAAACCCCGGAAATGCAGAAAAGTTCGTCGAGTTTATAAGATCCCCAGAGCCTCAAAAAATTTATCAAAAATATGGTTTCCTGCCATATTCAGACATATAACCCATGACGGGTTAGGCCGCTGTTTTTTTGAGCAGCATGGTTGCGGGGTCCAAAAACAATACCGGTTGGTCGGAATCGGCGCCGGTGCCCTTTAGGGTTTTTACATGGATTTCTTTGCCCTCGGGCTGGAGCTGAATGACAAGGTCAAACAGGTCGACAACATCCAAAAGCGGCGCCGGCATTCCTTCGGGGTCGGGTTTTTTACGCCGGTGTGTCTTTATGGTCAGCCAGACATGTAATGAACGTTTTTCAGCCAGGCGCTTTAAATCGGAAAGGGATTTTCTGGCGGTATCGTCAATTTGAAACCCGTCGATAAAAATCATTTGGGGCGAAAAAATATTCTGTTCCTCGAGATCGGTCAGCCTTTCTTCAAGTTTGGAAGTGGAAAACCCCTCAACCCTGAATGTCATAATAAATCTGTGCGGCAATATGGATTCCCAGACCTCATTTGTTTTCCGCGCTTCATAATGTTGTGTGAGATGACGGAAGACTTCTTTATACCACAAACCAACTTTTTTTACCGGATCGTTCAGGCTGATATGGAGGACATTCTTTCCTTTTAAAAGGGTGTTCAAGGCGAGTTGAACCAGGATTGCAGTTTTGCCGACGCCCGCTCGTGCAAGCACTGCCCCGAAGCCTCCTTCAGGAAGGATATCTTCATTTTCACGTTCCATGAACCTCAAGGGGTTCTGGAGGCGGAGTTCTTTTTTAAGCATAATCGTTTTCCTTTCTTTAATTAGGCAGTATTCTTTTTGGCTTCTGCTGCCTTTTTGGCCAATTCCTCGGCAATGGAATGGGGGACCTGCTTGTAGGTACCGGGTTCCATGGTAAACTGAGCTTTTCCTTGGGTTGATGATCTTAAAATCGTTGAAAAGCCGAACATTTCTGCAAGTGGAACCCTGGCCTCAACAACACACATGGGGCCTTCATCCTGGGAACCCACAATGATTCCGCGACGCTGGTTTAAAAGACCCATAACAGCGCCTTGAAACTCGGCCGGTGTTTCGACATCAACTTTCATGATCGGTTCAAGAATAACCGGCTTTGATTTAAGATACCCTTCACGAAAAGCGCCCCGGGCTGCTGCGATGAATGCCATCTCCGATGAGTCCACCGAATGTGATGCGCCGTCATTGATGACCACTTTAATGCCGGTAACGGGGAATTCCATTTTTGGCCCTTTGGGCATGCATTGTCTGAAGCCTTTTTCACATGAAGCGATGAACTGGGTCGGAATCTTACCGCCGACGATGTTATTTTCAAAGACGAAATGCTCTTCGGAAACAGGTTCCATATAGCCGGCAACCCGTCCGTATTGTCCGGATCCACCGGTTTGTTTTTTGTGGGTATAGTTGAATTCAGCCTTTTGGGTTATGGTTTCCCTGTAAGCCACCCGGGGTTTGCCTGTTGTAACCTCGGCGGTGTATTCACGCCGCATCCGCTCTACATAGACTTCAAGATGCAGCTCTCCCATTCCTTCGATAATCGTTTCATTGGTCTCATCGTCCACATAGGTCCTGAAGGTGGGGTCCTCTTTGCTGAACCTGTTGAGGGCTTTGGACATATTCATTTGAGATTTATTGTCTTTCGGCACAATGGCAAGGGAAATCACCGGGTCGGGCACAAACATGGACGTCATGGTCAGATTGAGACCGGGACCCACAAAGGTATCTCCGGAAGCACAGTCGACTCCAAAAAGCGCCCCGATATACCCCGGCGCAATGGTCTCGATGTCTTCCATTTGATCCGCGTGCATTCGGACGACCCTTCCCACCTTGATTTTTTTTCCGTTGCGGACGTTGACGATGGTATCGCCCTTGGAAAGGGATCCCTGATATACCCTGATGTAGGTCAACTGGCCGTATTGACCGTCTTCAAGTTTAAAGGCCAGGGCGACAACCGGTTTTTTCGATTCACACGACAAAGGAACCGGCGCCTCGTTATCATTAAGGTCCAGTGCTGTGTTTTCCACTTCAGAAGGGCAGGGAAGAAAATTGACAACCGCATCGAGGAGCGGTTGAACACCTTTGTTTTTGTAGGCCGATCCAATGAATACCGGTGTGATTTCGCGAGACAGCGTTCCCCGGCGAACGGCCGTGATAATCATATCTGTTGTCACTTCTTTCTCTTCAAGAACCGCCTCGGTCAGTGTATCGGAGAACAGGGAAACCGCATCGATCAGTTCTTCCCGCCTTTCCATGGCTTCCGCAAGAAGATGCTGGGGTATTTCCTCAACCCGCACAACGTCTCCGTTGGGGCCGTCAAAGTAAACCGCTTTCATGGTCACAAGATCAACAACCCCCTCCAGATTGGCTTCAAGTCCTATTGGAATCTGCAGGGCCAAAGCATTGTGCCCCAGTTTTTCTTTCAGTTGATCAATGACACGAAAAGGGTTGGCACCGCTTCGATCGCATTTGTTGATAAAAGCCATACACGGCACTTTGTACCTTTTCATTTGCTGATCAACAGTGATCGATTGCGATTGAACCCCCCCCACAGCGCATAAAACAAGTATGGCGCCGTCGAGCACCCTCAGGGACCGTTCCACTTCTATGGTGAAGTCGACATGACCGGGGGTGTCGATAATATTAATTTCATGGTTCAGCCATTCACAATAGGTGGCTGCCGAAGCAATGGTTATACCGCGCTCCTTTTCAAGATCCATGGAATCCATGGTTGCACCCACACCGTCTTTTCCCTTGACGTCATGGATGGTATGAATTCTTTTCGTAAAAAAAAGGATTCTTTCAGTAAGTGTTGTTTTCCCTGAATCTATGTGCGCACTGATTCCGATGTTTCTGACTTTTTGGATAGAATTTTTCATGGTATTCATACATCTCTATTTTTACCCTAATCGAGTGTAATGCAGAAGATAAAATCTATAACACTAAGAAATTATTAAGGTTTATTGAATAAAAAACCCCTCATTGGGATGTTCGCACCATATGAGGGATCGCTGATTAATACGCTGTCGAAAATCCCGGAAAGATGTGGGAAATCTTCGTCTATAAGAAATTCTGCCAAATACGTGTTCGCTCGACGACCCCTCAATCCCTTTGAAAGGGGATCTACATCCCAGTTAAACTTAAAAGATGGACAGGGTTCACGGGATAAACTCTCGTCCAGGAAGCTCCGGGGCATGTGTTCAATGTCGAAGTCAAGTATACCCCGTGAAAATAATTGCGAAAATGCGTTTGTCAAGGCATTCGTATAAAATTATTATCTTTTTGTACCCCGTCCGCCCCCAATTGGATCTGCAGCACCTTCGAGGTCTAATGTGTCCCAAACTTTTATCAGGTAAAGCAACGCTCCAGGGGCCATATCATATATAATTTCAGCAACTGCTGTCCCGTGTGGCGATGTTTCTGACGTAAAGATGCCGGGTGCGCAGGTGGCGCCGGTACAGTCGATTTCTACAACGTTGTCTGGAAGTTCACCCCTGGATATTGCGGAAGATAGGCCGGCAAAACCGACGTCTATCACACCAACGCGAACACCAGAACCGATGTAGCCTTCAGAATGGTAGGCTGCGGCTTCGGTTAAATCCACCCCTTCGCTTTGAACCAAAGCCGGCAGGAGTCTATCCGGGAGTTTAATAAATCGCACGCCGTTTATAGTGTCGGCGATGGTGTCAATGAGGTTTATGGGACATTATATCTTTGACAAGTTGCCCGATTTTTTAATGACCTTTGTTCCAAGAGCTTGGAGCCAGGTTTCATCGAGAGTTGTTTCCGGTTCTGAAACCAGATAAACGGTAATTTTGTTTTGGTCGTCGACGCGTATATTTTTTTTCTGTGCAAAACCGGTTCCAATATTTTGCCCCTTTTCATATTCATTTTTCAATTCTAATAAACGACGCTCTACTTTTGAATGAATGTTTTCTTTGATCGGGATCGCATTCAGTCTCTGAGCCAAGGCGGCGGTGGAAAAATAAAAACTTAGAAGCAGCGTTGTGCAGGAAATGGTAATAAGGTGTATAAATCCGGCGCCATTTGTGGTTTTATTAGAATGATTTTTCATAAAAACGGGCGATTCTATATATTTTCTTCAAGGCGATATGAACGTCGACGTCGTCGCGTGGCCCAGTATTTTAAAATTTGCAATGATGCTTAATCTTTTTTCTGTATCGCCGTGTCAGTGGTCGCTGGCGAAGCAGAACATAGGTGGCACCCGCACCGCCGTCACAGGATCTTGCGCTGGAAAAGGCGATGACCCATTTACGCAACGGACCGCGGGTGAGCCATTCCACAACTTTTGTTTTTAAGACCGGTCTGTCAGGTGAGGAGAGGCCACGGCCGTGGACGATCAGAACCGCCCTTTTACCGGTTGCTATGGAATCTTTAATAAAAAATTCAAAGGCATTTCGGGCATCTTCCACACCAAACCCGTGAAGATCGACATGGGCCTGTATGGAAAAGTCTCCACGGTGGAGCCGGGTGGAAATTTTGGGGTGAACATTATGTCCGGTGCCCTCGATATATTCCGGTGTATTCTTGACGACAAAACCCTCTCCGGTTTTTACAAGTGTGTTTAACTGGTGTAGGGTTTCATTTTCGGAATCGACATCCGCATTAACACTCGGCGTGGACACGATATGTTTCGCCACCCGGTTTCCTCGAACCATCGGCCTAACGTCAGTCATGGCATCTAAAAAAAGCGCCCTTTCATTTTCATGGTCAGGACGATTGTCGAAATTGCTGTTAGATTTTAAACCGTTATGCTGTTTGACGTCGGTGTTCGAATCGATTTCAGCGCTTGCTGCAGCGGAGAAAGGCCCGGACGGCAATGATTTTTTCTTGAGCAGTTCTTTCAATCTCTCGAACGGGCTGAAGGCTCCTGAAGACTTGGAAGTTTTCATAGGGTTCCTCCAAAATCTATGAACGAACAAACACGTTTTTTACGAGATGTGTAAACCTCAGATTAAAGCAGAAAAATATTGGTTTTAGGCGCTCCTTTTTTATATCGAAAATAATCATGGATTATTTTTTTATGATCGAAAACCATGGGCTCGGGAAGGTTGGTTTTTGTAAAAACCCCCACTTTTTTTGCGTCATCGGCCGGCTTTGGGATGCCGATCCCCTTTGCGATGTAAACCGTGGTAACAGTGTGATGCCGGGGATCACGGTCTGGTTCAGAATATGTGTGGAACTGTTCTTTAAGTATAATGTCCAGCGATGTTTCTTCTTTTGCCTCCCTGACAGCGGATGATTCAAGGGATTCGCCGTAGTCGACAAATCCGCCGGGAAGTGCCCATCCATAAGGGGGATTTGCTCTTTTGATCAAAACGATGCCTTGATCGATCTCTATGACAATGTCTACCGTAACGAGCGGATTCCTGTATTTTTGTTTCATTTAATGGTGCCGGATTTGTAATGAGTCAAAAACAAATCTTTAGCGACTTTTTAGAGGGAATGGATTTAAGTGACTGTAAAAAAAACATCTATGAAAAAAAAGCTGCAACCCTTAAGCCATTGATGAATCCGACGGTTTGTGAATTCATGGATGGCGTTGGAAACTTTACAACTCCGGCGCTTCCGAAGGAATCAGACAGGCGAAAACCAGGGGATCTTCACCGGCGTTTCTCAGCTGATGCGATTCATTGCCGGGAATGAAAATAACATGACCTTTGGTCACGGGCGTCCATTCTCCTTCACATAATACTTCACCTTTTCCCGAATGAATGACAATTTCGTGCTCCCAATCATGGGAATGTTCGGGTGAATAACCGCCTTCAGACAGTTCAAAAAATCGCATACAAAAATTATCAGCACCATCAGCTTTGCCGATGACAACGCGTCCGGTAACGCCTTTCACACCGTCTGCATCGAAATGCTTGGGTTCTGCATCAGAATAGTGTATGATTTTCAAGTGCATCTCCTTATGCATCAATAAGGTATTCATCGGGCGATAATGCTCGATTTAATAGTGTCAGGCGTCGTATCATACCCCATGGAAACTTGTATTGGGACTCCATACACGTCTCTGACGCCACCTTCTTTGTGCTTTGAACAAACAGGGTCACTGTATCAACCGGCACTGTTCTGGTCAACAAAAATGGATAACGTCTCGGTGGGGTTATGCAAATCGGATCGATCAAATGGAAGAAACTGCTTTATGACGGCGCACAGGCTCTTGAAATCCACGTCGATTCGGATACGGTGGAAAAATTTACTATCCATGCCTCGGAACTTGCGAAATGGAACCGAAAGATGAATCTGACTGCAATTACGGACCCCGTGGAGGTTGCAGTCAAACACTTTCTGGATTCCATGGCACCGGATTCCATGATTCCTTCGAATGCTTCGCTTCTCGATATCGGCGCCGGCGGTGGATTTCCTGGGATTCCATTGAAGATATTGAAGCCGTCTTTATCTGTTACGCTGATCGATGCTTCCCGTAAAAAGGTTAGTTTTTTAAAACATATCATCAGAATTCTGGGACTTGAAAATATTGAAGCGTTTCATGTCCGATCCGAGGAATTCTCCAAACAGGCTGTCTTTGCGGGCGCTTTTAATGCCATTATCAGCCGTGCGCTTTCTTCTACGCCGGAATTTGTTCGGATGGCACTGCCCTTACTGGACAAAGACGGAATAATCATCGCCATGAAAGGAAAACGTTCTAAAGCGGAGATTGAATCGGTGCGTTCGTTGATTTATAAAAAAACAGGCAAAGGGGATGAGAACCGGACAAATTTTGAGTTGCGCTTGGAAACGTATACGCTTCCATATTTGAAATTAGAAAGATCCATCGTGAGTTTAAAACGTAACCGCCACCCTTAGCTGGTTTCCATCCATAAATGGCCCTTTTTGCCCGGATCTGCGTTCTCCGCGGGTTTCCGGCTGCGGCATGCAGGGAGTATGCCTCACCGAAAACCCTTGTGCGGCATTGATCCGGACAAAAATTGCTCATTTATGAATTGGAAACGCCAACGTGCCCATTTAACAATTGTGGATGAACACTAGCTGAGGGGCGATATGGAGCGTTCTCTCTTTATTGGGATTCAAATGCGTTTGCCCTGGGTTTTGTATGGATAAACATGGACAAGTTCTGTTCCATCTGATATCGAAAATGCGTGTTGGCCCTTTCCTTTCATAACGCTAACATGGCACCATTTGTCCAAAGTGCATCTGGTCACCGAAACCAGCACCTTAAAAAGGAGATACCGTATGGCGAGTGATACCCAGAAGACCCAGATTAATTTAACCGTCGATCGAAACAACCTATACCGTGAGGAATCTTTCACCGATATCAGAGTCGCGGCAATCCGGCAACTCACACCTGTAAAGCCTGACTTGTCAACGGATGACAGCCGCCACCCCCTTTATATGGGGCAAACGCAGTTGATGACACCGTCGGGGCCGGTAATGCTTCAGTCTTTGCTCGAAGCGAAAACTTTAGATGAAGCCATCGAAAAATTTCCGGCTGCAATGCAAAAGGAAGTGGACAAGGTCATGGCACAGGTCCATAAAAGTCCGGAAGAGTAGGTGGAATGAAAATATTAATCTCCGGTAAAGGGGGCAGTGGAAAGAGCACCCTGTCTGCGCTTGTGGCAAAAGCCTTGAAAGACCGTGGCTTCAGCGTCCTACTGGTTGATGCAGATGAATCGAATTATGGCCTTCACCGCTTACTGGACATTTCTTTTCCGGTTTCATTGCTGGACAGTATGGGTGGAAAACCGGGATTCAAGAAAATGACTTCGGTCACATTTCCTCAACCCACCGCCGAACACCCATTCAAGGATGGGATGGGCATCGATGAATTCCCAGAGGCCTGTCTTGCTGAATCTGATGGAATAAAACTGCTCGTCATCGGAAAGATTCATGATTTTGGTGAAGGGTGCGCCTGTCCCATGGGTGCGTTGTCAAAAATGTTTTTATCAAAGCTCGCGTTGGGGAAAAATGAAATCGTAATCATCGATGCCGCCGCCGGTGTTGAACATTTTGGACGGAGAGTCGATGGTGATTGCGATATGATTATCGGCGTGGTGGACCCCACCTTTGAGTCGTTTTCACTGGCAAAACAGATGGAAGGTATGGCAGAAAGAGCAGGGGTCGAGATATTCTTTGTGCTCAACAAGATCGACGAAAGCATCCGTGATGCCATGCACAAAAATATCGACCGCAAAAAAGTTGTCGCTGAAATTCCCTATATGCCGTCCATTTTAATGGACAACCTGGAAGGTAAAAAACTCAAAACAAGTTGCCGGGAAATCGAATCTATCTGCCGAACCATCGAAGATTTTAAGAAAAAGTCCCGGCCATTCAAAATCAGCAGCGGACCACGGGCTTAATCCCGTGGGGATCTGCTAAAAGAATTGGTATGGTTACCTGATCGATGAGGTTAAAGGAATGCCGGATCCAATGACCCACGAAAGATCTAAAAATATTAACGGCGCCTATCCCAGCGCCCCGCGGGTGGCGGTGGGCGCTGTCGTTTTTAAGGAAAATAAAGTCCTTCTGGTGTTGCGGAGCAAACCGCCTGCTGAAAACCAGTGGTCTATCCCCGGGGGATGCGTTGAGCTGGGCGAGACCCTTCAGGAAGCTGCGGAACGAGAGATTCTGGAAGAGACCGGGATTTCCATTCGGGCCGGGGAACCTGTTTATACTTTTGATGTGATTGAAAGAGACGACAGCGGCCGAATCCGGTTCCATTATGTGATTTTAGATCTGGCAGCCGATTATATCAGCGGGGAAGCCAAGGCCGGAGATGATGCCGTGGATGTAGGCTGGGTGTCGTCCAAAGATATCAATACCCGAAAAATAAGTGCTGCCACACGAAAACTGCTCAAGGAATGTTACGGATTCGGCCCATGATCTAAGCAATCTGGATTCCCTTTAATTTTTGATGAAACAGCGGGTTATTTTTAAAGCTCAAGCCCGAGCAATTCATGGTTTTTTAATCAGATCGCTATCTTCACCTCGATTGGTACATTGACATCACATACCGTTTATTGTAGGTATTAAAAAATATTAATCCATGGCATCTATAAGGAGTTAACGTATGGGGATAAAGGCTTTCACCGATTATTACGAAAATCTTCAGATAAGTCCGAATGCGGATATGGAGACGATCGAAAGAGTTTTCAGGTTACTTGCGAAGCGGTACCATCCCGACAATACACAAACCGGAAATGCAGAAAAATTCAACACGCTTAATGATGCATACCGTGTGCTGGCTGATCCGGAAAAGCGGGCGGCCTATGACGTAAAATATGATCAGCAACGCGGGGCCACCTGGAAGATTTTCGAAGAGGCGTCACACGCGGACGGTTTCGATGACGACAATCGGATTCGGCAAGGGGTCCTTTCCCTGCTCTATACGGCCCGCAGGCGGGATGCGTCAAATCCTGGGATGGGAATCGTTGAACTGGAAAAGTATCTAAGCTGTCCCCAGGAGCACATGGAGTTTCATGTCTGGTATCTTAAAGAAAAAGACTGGATTCGGCGTACGGAGTCCGGAGCCTGGGCCATCACGGCCGATGGTGTAGACAAGGCTGTAGAGAGCGATCGGTTTTTGAGGAAAGATCGTATGTTGCCGGAACCCGCGGGATTTTCACCAGAGAGCCAGAACCCCGAGGATTCCAGTCCCGACAGCAACACGCTTTTAAATGACGATAGGGACAACAATCCGTCTGACAACAGGCCGAAATAGACGTCCGTTTAATTTCACCGTACCAGATCTGTTTTTTTAAATGGAATCGCAAAGCGAGGGTATAACACCAACGGTTATTTTCTGGTAAATTCTTTTTTAAGAAATTCGTTAAAGGCCCTACACAAAGGAGAGGCGCTGCGATGTTTGTGTCTTATAAGATAAAAATTTCGCTTCAGCTTCAGGTCTTTAATTGCCAGAGCTTTTAAAGTCTTTGCTTTCAGTTCTTCTGCCACCGCGATGGTGGAGAGGATCGAAATTCCGACCTTGCTTTTTATACCTTGAATAATCGCCGCCGTACTTCCCATTTCTGAAATAATGTTAAGATCCTCAACGATATGGCCTTTCTCCGTTAAACTCATCTCGATCGATTTTAACGTCCCGGAACCGGGTTCACGAACAATAAAAGGTTCTTTGAATAATAATTCCGAGGAGATATGTTTTTTCCCGGCCCACTTATGATCTGCGGTAACAATCAGCCGCATTTCGTCTTCGATTAGTTTTTCCTGGGCAATGTTTTTATCGGATGGCTTGGCGCCCACAATACCGAGTTCCAGCAAACCAGATAGGGTGTCCTGTATTATTTGATCGGTGTCACCGATAATCAGTGAAATCTTAACCTCAGGATAATCTGTTGTAAAAGCACCGATGCGTTGTGGCAGAATATATCCTCCGGGGATTGTACTGCCACCGATGACCAGGCGCCCCTTGATTTTTCCCTGAAATTCATCCATAGCGGTTTCAGCCTCATCTCGCAAAGCAATCAGTTTGCGGGCATAGGTATGTAATAGTTCGCCGGCTTTACTCGGGACGGCTTTCTTGCCGAGACGGTCGATAAGTTGACACCCAAAATGATTTTCTAGATCTTTGATGTGGCTGCTGATGGTGGGCTGAGATAGATGAACGGCTTTTCCGGCTTTTGAAAAACCTTCAAGCTCAATAACCTTGCAGAAGATATTTAATTGCCATAAATCCATTTTTACGCCTTTCTTTCAGTACGTATTCACATTATTTCATAACAGGCCTATAATCTGCCAAAACCCGCAACTTATAGCCTTTCTCAGAATAACATTTCGTTTCAGCCCCAGGATTATCTAAATTATAATCGCAAGCAATTGAATCGGAATATATTTTTGGGAACTGCTCTATATTGAACGCTTCAGCGGCTTTTCTTTTCCATACACAAAAAGATATGATTAAATCAATATAAGAATGATTTATTGAAGATTTGATGGTTTTTGATGTATAGGGTAGGGGTAGGTGGGGAGGGATGGATCGATCTTACTTTTAGATTAAAGATCCTAAATTAACCCACAATCCATGGGGATGGATGTATGAATGAAGATAAGAAGGCTGTTTGGGGTTGGCTCATGTATGACTGGGCAAATTCTGCGTTTGCCACCACCGTGATGGCGGGATTTTTCCCGGTTTTCTTTAAACAATATTGGAGCTATGGTGGCAACGTCAATATAAGTACTGCACAGCTTGGATTCGGGAATTCCATCGCAAGCGTATTGGTGGCGCTTATGGCCCCTGTCCTGGGTGCAATTGCCGACAGAGGTTCGGTGAGAAAAAGGTTCCTGATCTTTTTTGCATATTTAGGGGTACTGATGACCGCCGGATTGTTTATGGTTCAAAAAGGTGATTGGGTATGGGCTGTTTTTTTATATGTCATGGGGATTATCGGATTCTCCGGTGCCAATATATTTTACGATTCACTTTTACCGAGTATCTCGGATAAAGAGAATATAGATTATATATCCGGCTTGGGGTATTCTATGGGATATCTTGGCGGCGGACTACTTTTTCTTTTAAACGTTCTAATGGCATTGATGCCGGAAAAATTTGGTTTTTCAGATGCGGAGACAGCGGTCAGGTATGCCTTTCTTTCAGTGGCGTTATGGTGGGGCCTGTTTACAATTTTTACCATTTTCTGGATCCCAGAAGAACCTAGATCCGCTACTCCGTTAAAAGGGGTGGAATTGATCGTCGATGGTTTTCGACAATTGGCCGGTACACTTAAAAAGATCCGCCATATGAAGACGGTGGTTCTTTTTTTAACTGCTTACTGGTTTTACATTGACGGCGTGGATACCATTATTCGGATGGCCGTCGATTATGGGATGTCCATTGGATTCAATTCAAACGATTTAATTTTTGCGCTTTTAATTACGCAGTTTGTTGGGTTCCCTTCTGCAATTGTTTTCGGAAAGTTAGGACAACGATGGAGCGTACGTAAATCCATTTACATGGCCATCGGTATATACCTATTCGTTACACTGTGGGGAACCATGATGACCAACAAACACGAATTTTACATTCTGGCCGTCATCATCGGTTTGGTTCAGGGCGGCATTCAGGCCCTGAGCCGATCTTACTATTCAAGGCTGATACCCAAAGAAAGGGCTGCTGAGTTCTATGGGTTTTACAATATGCTGGGAAAATTTGCGGCGATTTTTGGGCCCGTTCTGATGGGTTCTGTTGGACTGATGGTACGTTGGGTTTTGATGCCGACGTCGCCCACTCCCGAGCAGGTGATGCATGTCGGACAGCTGGCGTCTCGCTGTGGGATTGCTTCCATCGCGCTTCTTTTTATCATCGGCGCGATTCTTTTTTCTCGGGTCGATGAGGAAAAAGGAAAGGCAGAAGCGCTCCGTTTGTCAGAAGTCTAATATTTCAGAAGTGAATTGAAGATGCCCTGAAGTTCCACCGCATTGTTGGAAAAAATCCATTTTACCCCTCTGTTGAGTTCCCGGATTAAACAGTATTTAGAACAAATATATCCGGTGCCGATATCTTGTCCGTTCATACGATGTTTTCTTAGGATCCGATTTGTTAGAATAAAATAATGGCCGGCAATTCCACCATAATCTTTATCTATCGCCAGTTTACTCAAGGCCCTTATATTAAAACGAGCACTGGGAAGAAATGCCGATGTGGGTACAAAGTCGATTAATTGAAACATTTCAGGGTGCAGAGATATGAAGTGAAAATCTTTTTGAGGGGATAGTCCCTGAAAAAGATCTTTTAAAACCATGATCTGATAGGATGGATCCGGATATACTTCTTTTTTGATTTCAACCATCAAGTGCAAAATTTTCCCGTACTTTTGAATCACTTCTTCAAGAGAAGGGATCAATCTACAGTGGGTTTTCAACGCATCCAGGGTTACTTGGTTGAGTTCTACCTCGGACCCAAAAACCCTTTGGAGATGGGTGTCGTGGAAGACAACAGGATGTAAATCTTTGGTCCAGCGTATATCAAATTCTATTCCCCCGACACCAGCGTCTCTCGCCTGGTCAAAGGCGGACAATGTATTTTCAAAAATATCTTTATTGTCATGCTCTCCCCGATGTGAAATGATGGTGCAATGTTTCAGCCGGTCTTTATGGGGTGGCGGCTGCGGCCACTTTGCATAAAAAAGATCGATACTCTGAAGCAAACGTTTTTCAAACCAGATTGGGATATCCATTTGTTGCGTCCAATCCCCCATGTTTCGCACCCTTCAAAAACATTGTCTGGATGCGACAAAATCTTTCAACACACTAAATTTAATTAAAAAAATTATTGAATACCTCCCGTTAAATAGAATAAACTTTGAATTTCGTCAAATACTTAATCGCTCAATTATGCAAGGGAATACATGAATTAAAGATAACCGTTCACAGGTTCAGGGTTCAACGTTCAGGGGTAAGGACAAAGAAGGCATGAAGATCCGAAGTCCTCGTTACAAATGTTCATTCTCCCAAGTAATTGCCAAGTTAGCTTCAAATTTTGAATTGGGGGTGACGAAACTGACGCTTTTCTCGTAAATACGCATCCCAAATGCAGTCCGGGGACAAGAATGGAAACTTGAACCCCTTAACGCCTGCAATTAAAGAAAGGATCGAAATTTGATTTCCATCGAAAACGTTCAAGAAGCCGCTAAATCGATAAAAGGGAAGGTCATCAGAACGCCGCTGGTCTCTTCACCCTCTCTCAGTAAAATGTTCGGTGGAGAAATTTACTTAAAATTGGAAAACCTCCAAAAAACAGGCTCGTTCAAAATCAGGGGTGCAACCCACAGTATCTTGAGAAACCGTGATAAAATCGCTTCCGGCGGCGTCGTGGCGGCATCTGCGGGGAATCACGCACAGGGAGTGGCATTGGCAGCCAAGCAAGCGCATGTTCAGGCGACCATCGTAATGCCTGAATGGGCTTCCATCAGCAAGCAGGAAGCAACCCGCGGTTATGGCGGAGAGGTCGTCATCGCCGGCCAGAGTTTAGGGGAAAGCCTCAAAAAAGCCGAGGAAATCGCAGGAGAAGACAAGACCTTTATTCATCCGTTCGATGATCCGGATATTATTGCGGGGCAGGGGACCGTCGCACTGGAAATCCTGGAAGATCTAAAAGAAGTCGACTCGATTTTGGTACCCATCGGCGGAGGCGGTCTCATTTCAGGTGTTGCCTTGGCAGCAAAAACGATTCGGCCTCAAGTAAATATCATCGGGGTTCAATCTGCTGCATGCCCTTCAGCCTATGAATCGTATCGAAAAGGGAAAAACACCCGGGTCGTATCTGAACAGTCCATCGCAGACGGTATCAGCGTTAAACAGGTGGGTGAACTTAATTTCCCTATCATCCGAGACTTTGTGGATGATGTGGTTTTGGTGGAAGAAGATCATATTGCAGCAGCGATCCTGTTACTTCTTGAAAGAAAAAAAATTCTTGCGGAAGGTGCTGGTGCGATTTCTCTGGGGGCTCTTCTGAATGGCTCGGTCACTGTCCCCGAGAAAAGCAGGACCGTTCTTTTGATTAGCGGCGGCAATGTGGACAGCTCTCTGTTGGGTCGTATGCTCGGCCAGGGCTTGTTAAAAAACGGCCGGATAATGCGCTTTAGGGTGCGGCTCGACGACACCCCCGGCTCCTTGGCAAAATTGCTGGCGTTGATATCGAGTCTAAAAGCAAATGTCCTTCATATCTATCATGATCGGAATATAAGGGGGTTGCCGATTTATGAAACACGGGTCGACTTGGAGCTCGAAACGCGCGGTCCGGCGCATGTCGATGAAATCGCCGGCCGGTTGAATGCGGCCGGTTATGGACTTGAGCTGAGATGAGATGAGAAAAGCGATGTCAATGACGATGGACCTTAAAGATTTGCAGCCAATGCAAGCTGATTTTTATTTAGGGTTAAATTCAGTTCAGGTTGGATGTATTCATGATGTTTTTCCATGAACGGTATGTAAACCAGCAAATAACTTTTGGGTCTAATAGTCAAATCACGGAGGTTGTGCATAACCTCTTTTTGAGGTTTTAGGAAATTGGCGAGGCTGGTGGTAAGGCTTTGAATGGCTTCCTTGACCGGTAACGTTACCGGATAAAGTCGTCCGTCCGGGAGTTTTCGGACTAGTTTGTCGTGATGCTGCGATAGGGTTAAATTGCGTGAAAGGCGTAAAAAAACCTTGGGTTTAACTTTAAAGGCCAGAGACCAGAAATGGAAATCAATATGATGCCAGTCTTTCTGAACCGCTTTCGGCAGATTGGCGATCTTTACCAGGTCTGCATATGTTTGGAGTTTTATCCCGGAAATGTCCGCTTTTATACGCCAGAAAGGCAGATAAAGAACGTTTTCTTCTTTTGCCGGGATGAATGCAAATTTCAAACTTTTGAGTCTGTTCCCGGCCGGTCTCCACGCCGAGTTGCAGTTTTTACAGGTCAGCACCCAAGCGTTGCGTTGGCCGTGTAAATCCCACCCGCAAGCGGGGCACAGGGCCGGCGTAAATTGAATACGCCAGTTCGGACGCCCCCCTGGAAGAAGCATTGTATCAAAATCCGTCGGGAGCATAGGGCCAATCGGCCTGTTTAGGATCGCATCGTAGATTTTGTCGTTTGCATAAAACGGAGAATAGATAATGCTCATTGTTTCACCGATATGGGATTGATGGAAAACAGGATCTGACAAGGATCTGCTGAATCGCTGGGAAAAAGTCTCCACCATGTTTTTAAACGGCAGGGTCGGCTTCAAGAAATAACCCGGAGTTTCCGGTGTAACGAAACTGAGTCTCAAGGCTTGACTGCGCAACCCAACGGAGATAGGGAAATAAGGGGACTCTACCGCCTGATGGCTGACATCAATAAATCTGTGTTTTATGCCGCTTTCCACACAAGAAAAAAGCATTCCTTTAAACCGCCAGTACGGGAAGAACACCAGGCGCTTATTTTCCGGAGCGGAACTGGGCAGCATATAGCGAAAAACATCTTTGGGAAGCAGGTATGATCGTACACGGCAGTACTCGCAAACAAAAAGTCGGTCCGTTTCTTCCAGGACAGCCGGCGCCCCGCACTGAGGGCACTGGTATTCAATACGTAGTCGAGGCATTTATTTTAAAAAACCGTGTCACCATAGAAGTTTTGAAGATGGAATGGATCGGCACCTTAAAGCAACTCTCCACACTGGTTGCAGAAGGTGGATTCGGCTAAATTTTCGCTGTTGCATTTTGAACAAACCTTGGGTTTTGGCTTTTCTTCCGCAGAATGACCACAGCGGGAGCAAAATTTTGCGTTGGGTGTAAGATTTTTGCCGCATTCTGTGCATTGTCTGAAAACCAGTTGCTGGTGCCCGCAGAACGGGCAGAACTTAGCTTCTGGGGGGATCGAATGACGACAATCCGGGCATGAAACGTCGTGTTGGATATCGGATTTGCGAGGCTCAGGTTGCGCGCCTGCAAAGTACTGAGAAAACATGGCCGGCATCATCAGTCCGAGCCCCATCCCCATCCCCGGGCCGGCAGCACCGTCCGCTTCCGAAGCTTTTTCCATGGCCATGGCCGCTTTCATCTGCATCAGTTTGTTCATATCTTGGAAGACGCCCATTCGGCTTCGGTCGTCAATGGCCTGTTGAACCTCGGGTGGGGGCGTGATGGCATTGATGTACAGGTGGGTCAGTCCAAGACCAAAGTGGCTGAAATCCTTTTGGAGACGTTGGACCATACCTTGGGAAAGTTCTTCGTACTTGGCCGGAAGGTTTAGGATCGAGTCGATGGTCTCTCCCATGTAATCGTTGAATCTGGATACAATGACCCGGTTCAGGTATTCTTCGATTTCCTGGGTGGTGTACATACTCTGGGTGCCCACAAGGTTGTTGATAAATAAAACCGGCTGCATCACCTGAAGGTTGAAAACTCCGAAGGCTCTGAGCCGTATCAGCCCCAGCTCGGAATCCTTGAAGGCCACCGGATCACGGGTCCCCCATTTAAGGTTTGTAAACACCTTTAAATTTACAAAATAGACCTCTGCTCTAAGGGGGCTGGTGAGTCCCCAGGGCAGGCTGAGAATTTTTGTCAAAATTGGAATGTTGGCTGTCTTGAGGGTATGCCGGCCCGGCCCAAATGCATCCAGGGCCTTTCCTTGATAATAAAATACACCGGCCTGGCTTTCCCTGACCGTCATCTGGGCGCCGTATTTGATCTCACCAGAACCTTTTTGGGGGAGACGGTGAACAAGTTCTTTGCCGGTATTGTCGAACCATTCCAGGTTTTCCAAAAAAATGATATTGTCGGTGCCCATAAATTAAATCTCCCATTGGAATGAAAATGTTGTCGTGTGTCGCATCCGGGTTTCTTTTTGTAAGTGTTCAGGGGGTGCGCTTCCCCGTGTAACGATATTGGCGGAGCGGCTTCGTCATTGAAATGACCAGACGCATAGACACCGGAGTGAAGCGGGGGAGCGCACCCCCTGAACACTTACCTCATTTTTACACGTGCCCGCCCAATAAGCTATTGGACCTTTTTTAATTTCTCCAACAAGCCTCTGGCGTTTTTAATGTCTTTTTTAGCCTTTATGTGCTCGGGATCCAGGGTCAGGGTCGTTTCCCATTCCTTTATGGCACTTTGTAGCTCCTCGTTGAGAAAATATTTTACGCCTTGAAGGTAGTGGATTTCAGCCTGTTTTTTCATTGAATTTTTTACCGAAGATAGGGTTCTTTCGACACATTCATATCCAGGGTCTGCGCGGTTGAGCACGGTTAAGGCTTCGGTATATTTTTTGCGAATGAGCAAGCTCTTTCCATTTTGACACAAGGCGGTATTCATAATATCTCTGCCCGCTTTGTTCGATGGGTCATGGCTCAAAATATTTTCTGCAACGGCGATTGCCGCTGTATATTTTTTTTCTTTCAAAAAATTTTCCGCTTGTGACAATTCTTTTTCAATGACGTCTTGAATGGATTTATCAACGACTTCGGATTTGGGTGTTATTTTTTTGAACATGTTTATGGCTTCGCCATACTTTTTTTCTCGGCTTAACTGGATTCCCACCTGATAGTCGGCGGAATTTTTTAAATCAACGGCAGTGGTATTGGTCGGATCATTCTGTAAGATCCTTTCGGTGATACTTGCCGCCGCTTCGTATTGTCTTTTTTTCAATAAGCTTTCCGCCTTAAGCAGTTCCTCGGGAATATTTAGAGTGGGTTGGATAAGCTTTGGTGCCAGAATAGGGAGTTTGAGAAGGGTTCCGGGTAAAGGGGCTGTGTCGGGTTTAAGATCATTAAAATAGACGATCAAAAAAGCTTTTTCCGGGTTTTTGTAAAAATTTTCGGATATGGAATTTAAGGTATCGTTTTCCGAAACTCGATAGGAAATATATGTTTTAGGGATGAGTCTGTTTTGCAGATAATCGAGTGCTTCTTTATTGTCGGGGTCGTATCTGAGTGCCGTCAGAAAGTGATATCGGGCTTCTTTGAATTGTTTGTTTTTGAAGAATTTCCCCCCTTTTTGGAGATGTTCGAAGGATTTGTGAACAACCGTCGATTCTAAACCGGATATTTTATCGACAATATCCGGATCGTCCGGATTCAATGCGCCGGCAACCTTGAAATAAAAAAGTGCAGCTTGTAATTCATCGTTTTTTTCAAACGCCGTTGCTTTTTCAATGTAATCAGAAGGGGAGAGGACCCCTTTGGAACGGGAGGCTTTATCCGAAGTTTCCTTGGAAACTTTTTCGGTAAAATCCGTGAAAGCTCCCAGCACACCGGCGCACCCTGTAACAAAATACAGAACAATAATCAGGCTTAAAACGTTTAAGGCATGTTTCATTTCAATTCGTTTTTCTTAAAAACGGACAAGTTCTTTTTAAAACTTTCAATATCATGTTTGCCGAGTATTATTGAGCGATGGATCCGATATTTATCAACGAAAAATGGATTCGATCCCCATTCAACGGTGAATGCTGCCCTGTAGCCCTGTTTTTTTAAAATAGCAATGATGAGGTCGTTTGTTTTTCCGTAAGGATACGCGAGATATTTGCATGTCTTTTTCAGTTTCTTCTCCATCAACTTGTTGGGATAATCGATCTCCATTTCAAGGGCTTTGAAATATTCTTCAAACGATTCATTCTTTTTTCGGACCGTCAAGTTCCGGTGCGTTTTGGTTTGACATTGGATATCAAACCCCTGTTCTGAAAGCGTTTGTATTTGTTCCCAGGACATGGCTTTCCCACCGCCGACAAAATCCGTGTAAATAAAAAAAGTGGCGGGGAAACCATATTTTTTCAATATGGGAAAAGCGATGTCGTAAATAGAGCCCCATGCATCGTCAAATGTGATGGCAACCGATTTATCGGGTATCGGTTCCTTATAATCGATAAAGTCCAATAATTGATCGAGTGATATGACGTGAAATCCATTTTCCTTCAGATATTTCATCTGGGTTTCAAACTCGGCTTCGGAAACGGACGTCTTCCCCGAGCTGTTTTTGGAAAAGTTATGATAGACCAGAACAGGAACCGTCTGAAAACCATCGGTTTTAAGGCCCCCTTTGTGAAGGGGTGATCGGGGAATAACCACCGTCCGGCCGGAGGTCAGTGTCTCGATGTCATTGAATTCGGCGATCAGCCAACCTTTTGTCGGATCGTTTAAGTGGTCGGCGGCAAGTGTAGAAAGCGTGTCTTTGTCGGTGGTCTTCACCAGAATAAAATCGTCATCGATGAACGCTTTAGAAGTGTTCCGATGGTTCGGCGTACCGGCGGCACACGCTGCAAGAAACAGAAAATTGAGCAGGAAAAACTTAAATAAAATTGTTTTTTTCCTATTTTCTGATTTTGGCATGATACTGCTCCTTTATGCGAATCAGCTTAAATGTCTCCACCGGTTCTGTTTTGCCCTTTATGTGTTGTGAAGGGAGCGGGTCTACCTGAACCATCTCTTTTATTTTTGAATAAACACTTTTACTGATAATAATTTCACCGGGATTGGCCAGCCTGTATAGATGTGCAGCCAAGTTTACACTGTTCCCGATGACCGTATATTCCATTCTATCCTGGGAACCGATGTTCCCTGAGACGACGACGCCGGAATTTATTCCAATCCCAACGGTTTGAAGGAGAATATTTCCATTTTCTTGCTTTTTCAGGAACTCTTTTTGCATATGCGCTGCTGACTTTACAGCGCGTTTCGCGTGATCTTCATGATAAACCGGAACCCCAAAAACTCCAAGAACCGCATCACCGATGAACTTGTCCACATAGCCCCCGTGATCTTGTATGCTCTGTGTTGCAATTTCAAAGTATTCATTGAGTTTTTCCACGATTTCTTCGGGCTCATTGATTTCCGAGAAGGACGAGAATCCTCTGATATCGACAAATACAATGGTGGCCTCATTCCGATGACCTTTAAGCCAATCGCTTTCAGGATCGGCCATTATCATTTCAAGAACTTCAGAACCGATATACTTGCCAAAAGATTTCTGCATCAAGGCGTTTTTCCAAAGCTCATCACCCATCCGATTGAATGCCGTGGCCAGGTTTCCAAGTTCGTCGTTTCTGGCTAGGATAATTTTGTGTTGGTAATTCCCGGAACCGATTTCCTGGGTTGCCAAGACAAGATTTGAAATCGGTCGGGAAAATCGGAATCCAAGCCAAAGCGCAATGGCACTTCCAAAAAGGAGAATAAAAATGGTGATCACGATAATTGTCCATCGTTCTTTATGGATGAGTCTTTCGATAAAATCGATGGAAACTCCCACATGTATTTCACCCAATTCTTTTTCTTTGAATAGAATGGGGCGGGTCAAATTTAAAACATGCTCGCCCGATGTCGAGAAGTAGTTAAAGTAAGTAAGGTCTCCTTCTTTTCGGATATCCTCGATTTTGGAAAACATCTCAAAGGTCTTCCCTATCTCGTTTATGTCTGTATGTGCCCTTATGGTTTGATTGTGGTCAACAATAATCGCATAAAGAAGCCCTTCAACATGGGTTGCATCTTTTATCAATGAATTAAGTCTTAAAATATTGTCTTCAAGAAGGGGGATCGACGCATTGTTGGTAAAGTAGTTGATGCTGACCATACCGATTTTGACGGTTTGCTTGTAAAACCTTTCCTTCTGATGGCTCAGAATGAAAAAGCTTATCACCGAAATGGTGGTGATGATAATCACCATGATTGCAGCAAAAACCTGAAACCAGATGGGAATACGTGTTGGAGGAAGGCCTTCAACAAAGCTTTCACGCTTTTTTTTGACAAGCCCTTTTATGTCATCAGAGAGTGTTTTAACTGAAATTTGATATTCTTTGCTTACCGCATCGACCAATTTCTCTTCTGATGCATAACCGAGTTCAACGATGATCTGACCCAGGCGAACGGCCTTGCCCAGTGTATAGAGTTTCTCTTTTTGTACCTTGAGGGCCTCCTGGAGTTGTTTTTCGGTAATGATGCCTCTTTTTCTTAAAACCGCGCCGATGGCCATACTGTAATTATCGGGAGATTTCCCCAGCAATCTTTTAATTCTGGACTGTAAAAAAGTTTGAGCGGTCAACGGTTTCATACGTGGGGTTTCCGACCCTGAATATTCAAAAGAAAAAAATGCAACGATCTTAAGTAACATAGAAAATCTTTAAATTCCACACTTTATCTAAAAATGGCCGATATGTCAATAAATTAACCGAAGGCCCAAGTAAGCCTTTATGAGAAAAAAATCAACGAACATAGGAGGTTGTTGTTCAAGTTTCGCACCCAAACTTTTGCGCAAAGCAATCTTTGGTGATGGGCCATTTTCGTGGGAATTCATTCGAATAAAACCTTTTCGAGGGGCATCAGATTTTAGAGATCCTTTTCATGATTGCTTAACCCGGATGTATGGGGAAAAAATGTCTTGACAACTTTACCAATAAATATTAGGCATCATGGATGCTGAATATAAACTCTCCGATTCCCTTATATCATCAGCTGGCGGACATCATTCTGGCCAAAATACGATCCGGAGAATATCCAGACGGTTCAAGGATTCCGTCGGAAAACAGCCTGGCCTCCGGATACGGTATCGGAAGGCCCACCGCCAGGCAGGCTACGGATCTTCTGGTTCGAAAAGGTCTGCTGATGCGAAAGCGGGGCTCAGGAACCTTTGTATGTGAACCGCAGAAAGAGCTCGATCTTTTTTCTCTGGCCGGAACGACTTCGGCTTTTCATAAAAAAGGGATGTCGGTGACCACCCATATCCTGAAAAAGATCCGACTGAAATCCATCGGATATGATCCGGAAAACCCTTTTTCCAATCAGAAAGCCTATTTTTTTTCCAGGCTGAGCAAAGTTGAAAAAATACCGGTCCTCATCGAGGATATTTATCTGCATGAAACAATTTTTACAGGGATAGACCATATGGACCTCTCCCAAAGATCTTTGGCACAGATTGTGGCGGAGCAATATTACATGCAACCCATCGGGGGTGTGCAGAACTTCAGAATCGGTCACTTAACCGGAAAAAAGGCACAAAATTTGGAGGTTGCGGCAGATACACCGGTTCTTACGGTGAAGCGTTTTTTGCACTTTGATCTGGCAAAAAACGCCATTTATTCAGAGCTTTATTGTCGAACAGATCAGTTCGTTTTTTCACAGACATTGGGAGGAATGGATAATGAAAGATAGAGGGTATTATAAAAAATTCGGGGGTGCCTATCTTCCCGAGATGCTTGTTTCTACATTCGACGAACTTGTGGAAATATTCCAAACGGCAAAAAACGACCCCGGGTTCTGGGAGGAGTATGTCGACATAATGTCCACCTATTCCTGCCGCCCGACGCCGATTACCTTTGCCCAAAACCTGACGCGGCATTTCGGCGGTGCGCGCATTTATGTTAAAAGAGAAGACCTTAACCATACCGGCGCCCACAAGGCCAATAACGTTATTGGGCAGGGCCTTCTGGTGAAACGGATGGGAAAGACGCGGGTCATCGCAGAGACCGGTGCCGGACAGCACGGCGTGGCCACCGCCACCATGGCCGCACGGTTTGGATTCAAATGTACCATCTATATGGGAGAGGTGGATGTTCAGCGGCAGCGTCCCAATGTATTCTGGATGGAGAGACTGGGTGCTGAAGTCATCACCGTAACCGAAGGAACCCGAATTTTAAAAGATGCCATCAATGAATCTTTTCGGGACTGGGTGACCCACATGGATACCACGCATTATGTCTTGGGAACGGCCTGCGGCCCCCATCCGTTTCCGGAAATGGTCTCTTATTTCCAATCGATTATCGGACAGGAGGCTCGGAAACAGATCCTTGACCAAGCGGGTGGGCTCCCTGACCGAATTTATGCCTGTGTTGGCGGCGGGTCCAATGCATTGGGGATCTTTAATGCGTTTCTGGATGATCCGGTTGACCTTGTGGGCGTCGAGGCCGGTGGAGAAGGACTGGAGACCGGCCGGCATGCTTCCCGACTTTCTTCCAAAGATGCGAGCGTCGGGGTCGCCCAGGGGTATAAGACATATTTTCTCCAGGATAATGACGGGCAGATGCGAGAGACCCATAGTGTCGCAGCCGGGCTGGATTATGTCGGGGTTTCACCGATTCTGGCCCAATATGCAGAAACCGGCCGAATTCGATTTGAAGCCGCAACCGATCGGGAGGTTATGGATGCCCTGTCCCTGACCATTCAAAAAGAGGGATTGATCCCCGCCCTGGAATCCGCCCACGCGTTTGCACAGGCGTTAAAAGAGGCGCCGGCCATGACCCCGAAGGATATTATTCTGATAAACCAGTCCGGTCGAGGAGACAAAGACATCTTTACCATTGCCGATGCATTTGCAGATCCCAAGTGGCAGGCATTTATCAAAGAGAAAGCGGAGGGGTATCATGCTTGAATCGTACTTAGATAACCGGCTGAAGCAAAAAGAGATCTTGTTAATGACCCATATCGTCCTTGGATATCCAACCTTCGAGGATGCTTTCAAGATCATTGAGTCCATGGTCAACGCCGGTGTTGATCTGATGGAGCTGCAGATCCCTTTTTCAGAACCGATTGCAGACGGCCCTGTGATTCTGCATGCCAATCAAAAAGCGCTGGCCAAGGGTGCAACGGTTAAAAAATGCGTCGATTTTGCGAAAACCGTTGCTGAAACCTTCGAGATTCCCTTTCTATTCATGAGTTACTACAATATTCTTTTTAAATACGGCGTTGAGAGATTTGTCGACACCATGGCCGAAAACGGTCTTCAGGGGGCCATTGTCCCGGATCTTCCCCCTGAAGAAGGGAAGGATTATCTTGAGGCCATGGATAAACACCGTCTTTCTCCGATCTTGATATTTTCTCCCTCAACATCCGATGAACGCATGAACTACCTTGGCGCCTTTGGAAGAGGGTTTATCTATTGTGTGGCCAGAAAAGGGGTTACCGGTGTGGATACGGATTTTTCCAGACAACTGGAAAATTATCTTGTGCGATGCCGAAAGGCGACCGACCTTCCCTTGGCCCTCGGTTTCGGGGTCAAAGAGCGGGCGGATATCGATTTTTTAAAAGGGAAAGCCGACATTGCCGTCATTGGGTCCGAGACCATCCGGCTGGTGGATAAAGAAGGGGTGGGTGCTGTTGAGGCGTTTATTAAAACCCTGAGATAAAATTCTATAAGGCGTCTCAAAAATGAATCCAGCGCCCAATGGGAGGTGTTGAAACAGCTTCTAGATATTTTTAAATGGTGGACGATTAATTAATTCTTCTTGCCTATGGGTATTTTCGAAAAACCAAGGTTGCATTCGTTCCACCGAAACCGAAAGAATTCGAAAGGGCCGTAACAATCTTGGCTTCTTTGGTCTGGCCGATGACATAGTTCAGGCCCTGGCATTCCGGATCAATCTGCTCCAAGTTCAAAATTTGCGGGACTTTATCGTCATAAATGGATAATACGGCGGAAATGGCTTCAATTCCTCCGATGGCTCCCAGAGAATGCCCCACCTGAGATTTATTGGCGGTGATGAACGGTTTCTCTTTGCCGGCGCCAAATACTTCTTTAATGGCGGCGGCCTCATTCGTGTCGCCTTTGGGTGTGGATGTTGCATGGGGGTTAATCAAATCGACGTCGTTCGGAGTAATTTGTGCATCCTCCAAAGCCAACTTCATGCATCGAATGGCACCGTCCATATTGGGTTCGGTAATATGGCTGGCGTCTCCGGTCATGGCAAAACCGATGACTTCTGCATAGATTTTAGCCCCCCGATTCATGGCATGATCCAAATCTTCCAAGATCAGTATGCCAGATCCATCCCCCATAACAAAACCGTTGCGGTCTATGTCAAACGGTCGGGAAGCGGTTTGGGGTGTCTGGTATTTTGATGACAAGGCTTTGATTGCATGAAAACCCGCAATCGTTAAAGGTGTAATCGCAGCTTCTGTTCCACCACAGGCAATGGCGTCTTCTTTTCCGAGTTGAATTCTTTGGAAAGCTTCACCAATTGCATGGGAACCTGAAGCACAGGCTGTTGCCAGACAAGCATTGGCGCCTTTGGCTTTAAAAGAGATACTGACATTGCCGGCAGCCAGATTCGGTATCAGGCGGGGAATCAGAAAGGGCGATACTTTTTTACCTTTATAGAAACGTTCAAATTCGGATTCCCATGTTTTGGGGCCGCCTAAGCCGGAGCCGATAATGACGCCGATCCGATTCGCATCGACCTCTCCTTGTTCTAAGTTTACATTGGCATCCGAAACCGCTTCCAGTGTTGCTGCATAAGCATACTGGGTGAAGGCATCCATATATTTAATTTGCTTTAGATCGTCTTTTGAAAAGCCGTGTTTTCTTTGTTTAACCAAATCTTTAATGTTAAAATCTTTGACTTCTCCGGCAATCAGGGGAAAGTCCTCCGCCAGTTTAAATCGCGCTTTAACTTCTTCCAAATCGCCCCACTGTGTAATTTGATCGATGCCGGATTTCCCGGCGACCATGGCCTCCCAAGTTGTGTGCACATCCAGACCCAGTGAAGTCACCATCCCCAAACCGGTGACCACCACCCGTTTTAATTCTATTGTTTTTCTCATTTTTTCCTCTTTAGTTTCGATAAATTCGCAAACAGGTCGATTTTTAAATTTTTGGAAAACGCTTAAAAACTATTTTCCGGGTTTTTATCAATCCCGCATCTGGAAACAGCATCCATGAAGGCTTTGATTTTGTCAAGATCCTTTTGGCCGGGGGCCTCCTCCACACCGGAACTGACGTCCACTGCATGCGGAACACTCATTTCCACAGCCAGCGCAACATTTTCAGGCGCAAGGCCTCCGGCAAGAATAAGCGTATACTTTTCCCCGAAACTTTTGGCCAGCTTCCAGTTCCACTCCAGTGCATTCCCTCCCGGGAGTGTTCCTTGGCCGCATTCCACCAGGAACGCCGATGCCTGATATTCTGAAACATCTTTCAGAGACGGCGTGTGGTCGATGAACAACGCTTTGATGACATGAAGTTTTTCTTTGCGGAGACGGCGGACCAGTTCAGGGGATTCATGGCCGTGGAGCTGTACGGTGGAAAGATGACAGTGTTCAACGTGCTGCATGATCTCAGAAAAGGTTTCATCGACAAAAACCCCCACCGTCTTGACCCGTTCCGGCATTGCCGAGCAAATTTCCCTGGCCCGTGCTTGGGTGAGATATCTCGGGCTTTTGGGGTAAAAAACACACCCAATGGCATCAACACCGAGTTCCACACATCCTATGGCGTCTTCAATCCGGGTTAAGCCACAAATCTTAACCCGCGGCCTAAATTTATTTTTGAACATCGTCCATCACCCAAAATCGATCATTCATGACAAAAACATTGCAACAACTATATTCATTCGCCGGGGTTTGATGCAAGAATTTTATTTTTTGTTGCGTCGGTGGTTTTTTTCGGGAGGTCTTATCCCTGGAGGAATCTAAGAAAATCCTTTGGATTTTGTGACCGCACAAGACTTTCACCGATTAAAAAGTTCCAGATTCCCGAACCTTTTATTTTTTCAATATCTTCTCGTGTTTGTATTCCGCTGGCTGCCACCGCCACCTGATGGGGATCGAGAAGCGATTTCATGCGGATTGCGGTGTCTATATCGGTTTCAAAAGACCGAAGGTTGCGGTTATTGATCCCGATCAGGCGGGCGCCTGCTCGGGTAGCCTTTTCAAGATCATCTTCTGAATGAATTTCCACCAGCGCATCCATCTGCAGTTCATCGCATAAGCTGAGATAATCTTTGAGCTGTTCCGGTTCAAGGATGCGAACAATCAGAAGAATGGCGTCTGCTTGCATTACGGCGGATTCAAAAATCTGGTAAACGGAAATCAGAAAATCTTTCCGAAGTACCGGAAGGGTTGTTGTCTCACGAGCGATTTTCAAATCCTCAGGGCTTCCCTTAAAATGGGGTTGATCCGTGAGTACAGAAAGCGCCGCCGCACCGCCCAATTCATAGTCAGTGGCAAGAGCAACAGGGTCCAGATCTGCACAAATGACCCCCTTGGAAGGGGAGGCCCGTTTAATTTCAGCAATGATATTAATTCCGGACGGCCCGGGCTTTTCAAGGTTTTTTAAAAACGGGCGTTTTCTTCGAGGTTCTAAACATTTTTCACGAAGCATGCGTTCGGGCAAATTTCGTTTTGCCAAAGCGATCTCCCGCTGTTTATCTTCGACGATTTTAAGCAATATATCTTCAGACATCAGCCGTTTTCCTGGGTATACTGGATCAACGCTTTCATTTTTTCGACTGCAGCTCCTTCATCAATGGATGTTTCAGCCAATCGGATCCCTTGCTTCAAATCATCCGCCGCTCCTGCCGCCACCAGGGCCGCGGCAGCGTTAATGAGGACCACATCCCGTTGTGGCCCGGTTTCGCCATCTAAGATATTTCGGGTGATTTGAGCATTTTCTTCAGGATCTCCTCCCAAAAGATCTTTTGTGTCCGCATGTTGACCGAAAAATTGTTCCGGAAAAATATCATACGTTCGGATAAGACCGTCTTTGAGCTCTGAAACACGGGTGGGTGCACAAACGGTAATCTCATCGAGTCCGTCATGGCCATGGACCACAAAAGCTCTTTTTGCCCCAAGAAGCTGTAAGGCATTTGCAAACATCTCCGTGAGTTCAGGCGCATATACCCCGAGTAGCTGGCAATTGGCCCCACCGGGATTCGTAAGGGGCCCCAGCATGTTAAAGATGCTGCGTAGCCCCACTTCCTTTCTTGCTTTGGCCGCATATTTCATGGCCCCGTGATAAAGGGGCGCAAAAAGAAAACCGATACCGATTTCCTGGATAGCTTCTTCAACGATTTCAGGATCGGTGTCGAGTTTGACCCCCAGTGTTTCAAGAAGATCTGCGCTGCCGCATCGACTCGATACAGATCGGTTCCCATGCTTGGCCACCGTCACCCCGCACCCTGCAACCACGAAGGCTGTTGTGGTGGAAATATTAAACGTCTGAGCGCCGTCTCCGCCGGTTCCGCAGGTGTCCACAACCGTCGCGCTGGATGCTTGAATACGCTGCGCTTTCCGGCGCATGGCGCGAGCCGCTCCTGCCAGTTCTTCAAAGGTTTCTCCTTTTGTGGCCAAGGCAGCCATCAGCGCGCCGATCTGGGCATCCGTCACATTGCCCGAAAAAATTTCGGTGATCATTTGAGCCATCTGGGCTTCAGTCAAATCGTTTCTCTGGACAATTTTACCAAGGTTTTTCTTAAACATAATGAATTTTCCTCTTTTTATCAGTCATCTATCACTGGTGAATGGTTTTTTGTTTTATTGATAAAATTTCTCAAAAGCCGTTTCCCCAAAGGTGTCATAATAGATTCCGGATGAAATTGGATGCCTTCTGTTGTGGGATATTTTTTGTGCCGGATGCCCATAATTTCCCCGTCATCCGCTTCCGAGGTAATTTCCAAACATTCAGGAAAATCTTCCCGGGAGACGGCCAGGGAGTGATAGCGCATCGCCTCGAAGGGTTTGTGAATGCCCTGATATATCATTTTCCCATCCGCGTGAATCATGGATGTCTTACCATGCATGAGCCGTTTGGCGGCAACCACTTTTCCACCGAAAACGGCGCCAATGGCCTGGTGGCCGAGACATACGCCCAGGATGGGGACCCTGCCAGAGAAATGTTGCACCACAGACAGTGAAATTCCCGCTGTTTCCGGCCGGCCCGGTCCGGGTGATATAACGATACCTGAAGGTTCACAGGAGATCAGGTCAGCAATTGAAGCAGCGTCGTTTCGCACGACCTTGACGGACGAGCCGATTTGTTTCAGATATTGCACCAGGTTGTAGGTGAATGAATCGTAATTGTCTATCATTATGATCATTATTTTCTCCCCATCATGTTTTTCCGGAAATATTTGAGCTGTATTCTTTTTGAACCAACTGCAGTGCTTTTTGCATGGCCATGGCTTTATTGACGGTCTCCTTTCGTTCGCTCTCGGGATCAGAATCGGCAACAATGCCGGCGCCGGCCTGTACCGTTAGTGTTCCGTTCTCAATGCTTGCGGTCCGAATGGTAATGGCCATGTCCATGTTTCCATGAAACGAAATATACCCCACAGCACCGCCGTAAGGGCCTCTGGGGATTTGTTCTAGTTCCGCGATAATCTCCATGGCCCTTATTTTAGGTGCTCCGGACAAAGTTCCGGCAGGATAGGTCGCCCGAAGCAGGTCCCAGGCATCGTAATCGGATTCCAGGTCGCAGCAGATATTTGAAACCAGGTGCATGACGTGGGAATAGCGTTCGACAACCATCAAATCGGTGACCTGAACGGTTCCCACCTCTGCAATGCGCCCCAGATCATTACGTCCCAAATCCACCAGCATCAAGTGTTCGGCCCGTTCTTTCTCGTCGGCAAGGAGTTCATTGGCCAGAGATCTGTCTTCCTGTTCGTTCTTGCCCCTCGGCCGGGTTCCGGCAATGGGCCGAAGGGTGGCAACGCCGTTTTCCAAGTGGACCATCGTTTCCGGGGAGGAGCCCACGAGGGTCATCTCTTCCAGACCGAGAAAGTAGAGGTAGGGGGAAGGGTTGATGAATCTCTGGGCCCGATAGAGTGTCCACGGATCGGGCGGGAAGGCACAGGTAAATGGCTTGGAGATGACGGTCTGTATGACATCGCCGGCCCGGATATAGTCCTTAACCTGTTTAACAAGGGATCGAAAATCATTTTCCGCCCATGGTGCTTGCAACACAAATTCAACGTCATCCGGATAGATATCGTCTACCGGCACATGCTGTTCCATTTCACCCAGTAAAGATTTGAGACGGTCAGTTGCCCGATGAAACGCCGCATCTGGATTCTGCGCGCTTTCCAGAAAGGAGATAACAACCAAGAGTAATGTATGCCGGATATTGTCGAATATAAGCAGTTCATCCGGAATGATGAAATGGGCCAGGGGTTTGTTCTCCGGCAAAAGGTTGGGGATCGATTCAAAAAAGGACACCATTTCATAGGTTAAATACCCCACCATTCCTCCCCAAAATCTTGGTAGCCCGGGAACTTGTGCCGGTTGATAACGATTCATCAATATTCTCAAAACAGCGAGGGGATCCCCGTTGTGGGGAATCTGCCTGGGAGAACCGTTTTCACAGACTTCTACAAATTGTGGGAATATTCGGATATGCGTTCTTGCAGAGACGCCTAAAAAACTATATCTTCCCCATCGTTCACCGCCCTCAACGCTTTCAAACAAAAAGACGGAGGTGTTGTTTTTATAGATTTTTCTCAAGAGGGATACCGGAGTTTCCGTGTCGGCCAACATCTCCATACAAACCGGAATGACATTGGCCTGTTCTGCTAGGTTTCGAAATTCATCTATGTCGGGGAATTCATTGATCAGCATGGATGTTCCTTTCTAGAAGCTATCTCAAAATAATCTATTGGCCCAATCTCGGCGTTGGAGCCTCGTTTTAAGTCCTCGACATACTTGAGTATGCCTGCGGGTTAAAACTCGGCTCCGCCTTGATCTTGAACCAAAATCTTTATTTTGAGATGGCTTCTAATAAAGCAAAAAAAAAGCCGTGAAAAATTTCACGGCCTGTTCGAAGTCAAAAAAAGACCGTGGGTTTGAGTTGCCCTTGGTCCTTTGTAGATTTTTTAAGGTTACGTCGGTTGATCAAGTCCCTGGGGCAGACCCGTTGATTTGGGTTTGCCACCACCAGTATTTTATATCGACCTTTTTTAATGTTTTTTGGATACTGTTGTTATTCATTTTTTTCACCGGATTCGATTGCTAAACTTATCCTTAATCAAAAGCATTTGTCAAGATTTTTTAGATCTTTGAAAAAAATACCTGGATGAAAGTCGGAATCGTTTTTTTTCACCGGCAAAATCGATATAGGGCTGGGCAAAAACACATTGAAAAAAACCTTGACAAGGCCGGGCCTGTTTCAGTAGCTTTAATGCTAACCAAAAAAAGGGTGTTTAAAAAAAATATAAAGATGGGAACTTTTAGGAAACAAAAATATTATTGGTACTGGTGGTGGATAACCGGAAGGATGGAGTGTGCCGACCGGTTCAAGTCTGCTTGAGCCATTAGGATGACGGATAATGAAGGACCGTGGGCACTTTGAAGCTCACGGTCTTTTTTTTTGTAAAGAATTCTGTAGCTTAATGCAGGGAAATTCAATCAAGGGCAAAGGAGGCAGGTGATGCTGATTGTTATGGATAAAAAAGCCAAACAGACGGAGATCGATACCGTGGTGGCTGCGATTGAACAGAGAGGGTATACGGCGCGTCCGATTCCAGGCGGAGAAAGGGTGTCCATCGGGATATTGAACAACAAAGGGCACGTTGATGCTGGGCCGTTTTTGAGCATGCCGGGGGTAAAGGATGCCATCCATGTTACACGGCCATATAAACTCGTAAGCCGAGAAATTAAACCTGAAGATACCGTAATAAAAATCGGTGATATATCTATCGGCAGTGGCAGCCTGACCCTTATCGCCGGACCCTGTGCCATAGAGAGTGAATTCCAAGCCTTGACAATTGCCGAGCACGTCCGGAGCAGCGGTGCACAGCTTTTTCGAGGCGGAGCTTTTAAACCCCGAACATCGCCGTATTCATTTCAGGGGCTTGGGGAAGACGGACTGAAAATATTGTCAAAGGTTCGTGAAAAAACCGGGATGCCGGTGGTCACGGAAGTGATGGATTATGAAACTTTCGATTTGGTGGAAGAATATGCCGATGTCATTCAGATCGGAACACGGAACATGCAGAATTTCAGTTTGCTGCGGCGAGCGGGTCGGACCAGTAAGCCGGTTTTGCTCAAAAGGGGCATGGCTGCAACCATCGATGAATGGCTAATGGCGGCCGAATACATTTTAGAAGTTGGAAATTCCCAGGTAATTTTGTGCGAAAGGGGCGTCCGGACTTTTGCCCATCACAGCCGAAATACGCTGGATCTTTCCGCAGTTCCTGTTGTACTTAAAGAAAGCCACCTCCCGATTATTATCGATCCCAGTCATGCAGCGGGTCGCCGAGATCAGGTAATCCCTCTGAGCCGTGCATCTGTTGCCGTGGGGGCACATGGCCTGATGGTGGAAGTGCATCATGCGCCGGAGGAGGCGCTCAGTGATGGTGCCCAGTCTCTTTATCCAAATCAATTTGAGAAGATGTGCCGCCAGGTTCGATGCATTTATGATGATTTGAACCAAAACAGCTCGGCCAGTTGAATTTCAGGGATTGAAGCTTCCCGGTCAGGAAATGGCCATTATAATAGAGCTCCCCTCGATCCCGCCCTGAAAGGTGGGGCGTGGGGTGAGCACAACCCGGTCAACCGGGAAAGCGCTAACCCCGCAAAGGTGTTGGAGCGATGTTTACCCTTCGGGAAAGGTGTTAAAAGGATCCATTCTGGTCCAAAAGAAAATATTGGCCTAACGTTCGAATGAAAACCTGATAGGGAGTTTAGTTTTTCATGATTATAGAGATACTTACCACAGGCAATGAAATCCTGACAGGCGCCGTAGTCGACACCAATTCAGCGCATATTGCACAGGCGCTGAAAGAAATTGGACTTTTCGGCGTTCGTCACAGCTGTGTGGGTGACGACATGAATCATCTGGTTTCAACCCTCCAAGAGATCGCAATCCGAGCAGATGTTGCTGTTGTAACCGGTGGGCTTGGCCCCACCACCGATGATATTACAACGGAAGCGGCTGCAACAACAGCCGGTGTAGAACTTGTTTTGAACCGGTCGGCACTCCGTTCGGTTGAAGATTATTTCAGGACCAGAAATCGACCCACGAGCATTTCAAACAAAAAACAGGCCATGCTGCCATTCGGTGCCGAGGCGATTTACAACCCTGTTGGAACGGCGCCCGGATTTACTCTAAAGATAGAGAAATGTTTTTTTTATTTTCTTCCCGGAGTCCCTTTTGAAATGCATAGAATGCTTTCGGATTCGGTTCTTCCGTCCATAGAGACGTTTCGGGGAGGCGGACGTGAATTCAGAAGGGTCCAGACCCTATCAACCTTCGGCCTAACAGAGTCGGCCACAGGTGAACGGATGAAAGGCTTTTCGGCCGAATTTCCGGAGATAAAACTGGGCTTTCGCGCGAAATTTCCGGAGATCCAGATAAAACTTTATGGCTCGGGCAAGGATCGCGAGACGCTAGATAAACTTATGAACAAAGCCACTGAATCGGTTCTAAAGACAATCGGGGAAAATGTTTTTTCCGTTGACGGCATGTCCATGGAAGCTGTGGTCGGCGGGCTCCTTACAGAAAAGAAAGCGACGCTGGCCGTTGCAGAGAGTTGTACCGGGGGGTTGATCTCCCACATGCTTACCAATATTCCGGGGAGTTCGAAATATTTCCTCTTATCAGGGATTACCTATTCAAATGACGCCAAAACAAAGATGCTGGATGTGTCGCCGGAGGTCTTAAAACGGTTCGGAGCCGTTCACGAAAAGACCGCAAAGAAGATGGCCGAGGGTGTAAGGCGGATCGCCGGAGCCACTTACGGCCTTGCAGTCACCGGCATTGCAGGGCCGGGTGGGGGAACCGACGATAAACCGGTCGGGACGGTCTGTATCGGTCTTGCCGGCACCCGTTCTGCCCGGGGATTTCGGTTCTATTTTCCCTTCAACAACAGGTCGAGGACTAAAAAGATATTTGCCATGAAAGCCCTCGACATCCTTCGCCGAGAGCTTATGGGTTAAGTTGAGCCTTCTAATGTGCCGGCGAAACATTTCTGGAACCATAACGCCGCGTTCACTACAAAATCTTCCTGGTGTCTTTTGTCGCTCATGCGGTGATCACCGTTTTTTTGAATGATCATTTTTTTTGGATTGCCGGCTTTTTCATAAATCTCATGGGCATTGGACAGTGGGACAATCTTGTCGGAATCACCGTGCACAATTAATATATGGTGAAGATTTTCGAGCCTGTCCGAAATGTCCCACTGCAGCGCTTTTTTATGGAACGTCGTATCCATGGAATCTGCATCATCCGATTTTGCCTGGGACTCTGTTATGTCGGCAGTGCGCACAGGGGAGGCAAAGGTGACCACCGAATCGATATCAAAATACGCAGCTGCCGATATACAGACAGCACCGCCCATGCTGCTTCCAAAAAGACTGATCCGGTCACCGGTATCTTTTCTGAGTTGAATTGTTTTTATTGCGCTGATAAGGTCATTACAACGGGCCTCTAAAGACGTCACTTCTTTAAAAACGCCCTCGCTTTTCCCGCATCCGCGGTGATCGAATCTGAAAAATGCAATGCCGTGTGCATTGCAAGCTTTTGCCAGAGCGATCTGTTTTGGAGAATTGCTGGTGCTTAAAAGTCCGTGGGAACCGATAACAACCGTCGGCAGGGGGATACCCGGATGGTGAAGAACGCCGCTGAGAGATAACCCGTTGGATGTGAACGTGATGTTTTTTTGATCCATGCTTGGTTTATCTCATGAATCGTGATAATTTTCAATCCTTTAAATCGTAATGAAATATAAAAAATCTTGGCGCCCGTGAGGTTTTGTGGCTGAACGAGTACAAAAAATGAAAGTAAAAAAAGGTCAACTGCTTGAACTCGATATTTCCGGGATTGCCTTTGGCGGAAAAGGCCTGGCAAAGGTCGATGGGTTTACGGTTTTTGTTGATAAAACGGTCCCTTTGGATACCGTTATTGCCCGCATCGTTAAAAGAAAAAAACAGTATGCAGAAGCCCGTGTTGAAATGGTTTTAAAGGCCTCACCGTTCAGGGTCGACCCTCCATGCATGTACAGCGGTTTTTGCGGCGGCTGCAAGTGGCAGTTTTTAAGTTACGATAAACAGCTGGCTTACAAACAACAGCATGTTGAGGAATCCCTTAAACACATCGGGAATATTCACGACGTACGGGTGCATCCTGCAACGGCATCACCGTTGATTTTTGAATACCGGAACAAGATGGAGTTCTCTTGTTCCGACCGCAGGTGGCTGTTGCCGGACGAAATGGATCAAATGGATATCGACAGGGATTTTGCCCTTGGACTTCATGTGCCGGGGACATTTTACAAAGTTCTGGATACCCGAGCATGCCTGCTTCAACCCGAGCTCGGCAACCCGATTCTCGATGACGTGAGAACGTATATCCGAAATTCGGATGCCCCTGTTTATGGACTCCATAGTCATATCGGCTTTTGGCGTTTTCTTATGCTGAGACATTCTGTGGCTTACGACCAATGGATGGTAAACATTGTCACGGCAACAGAAGATCGCGACACGGTAACGCCGCTTTCCGATAAACTGATGGAAACCTATCCTCAAATCGTATCGGTGGTAAACAATGTCACTTCGCGCAAAGCCGGTGTTGCTATCGGCGAACGTGAAATTCCGCTTTCCGGGCTTACCTGTATCAAGGATAAAATCGGCGCGTTCGAATTTGAGATATCGGCAAACTCTTTTTTTCAGACCAATACCCGTGGTGCTGAACGTTTGTACAAAACCGTAAAGGAATATGCAGGTTTATCAGATCAGGAGACGGTTGTGGATCTCTACAGCGGCACGGGAGCGATTGCCATATATTTATCCGGATCCGCTCAAAAAGTGATCGGCATGGAAATCGCCGAAAGTGCGGTAAACGACGCAATGAACAACTGTCGCTTAAACGGGGTTTCAAATTGCAGCTTTATCCTGGGGGATATAAAAGAAGGGCTTAAAAAACTTACGTCCCGTCCCGATGTGATGATCATTGACCCGCCCAGGGCCGGCATGCACAAGGATGTTGTCGTCCGGATTATTGATATGGCCCCCGAAAGAATCGTTTATGTGTCCTGCAATCCCGCTACCATGGCAAGAGATCTGGGCATGTTGAAAGACAGTTACGCTGTTCTGGAAGTCCAGCCCGTTGACATGTTTCCACATACATATCACATCGAGTCTGTGGCCAGACTTGAACTGAAATGAGCAATCGGTCCATTTTTTAAAATGAAAGTATGTCGGAATGCCAAGGAAATCTAAAAGTGATCTGATAAAAGTCCCCCCCACGTACTGGGAGGATTTAAAAAAAATGGATATGAACCGGGTCTGCGAATGTTCCCTTGCCATATCCCATGATTCCGGGGGATTGCGGATCCTTTTTTTAAACAATGATGTCCATGTGGACGTTGAAAACCGGTGTCTCTGGCGAATATACCCGGATCGGCGTGAAAAAATAGACCACTCCCTTTTGGAACTGGTGGTTCTGGTCTATCTGTTGAATGTAACTCATGATCTGGTCAGCAGAGAAATGATCAGTGTCAGCGACCTTAAAGACGCTCATTTTTTTCAAGGGCCTCATACCCTTAAAACAGGTCCTATTTTAAAACAGTACGGCAGAGACCTCGTGGGGTTTAAAAAAGCTGCCGAAAGTCTGGACGGCGAGTTTCTGGACCTTGCCGACGCAGCCTATAAATTTTCACCCCTCCCCAAGATTCCCCTTTATTACCTCTTATGGGAAGGAGACGATGAATTTGATCCGCACCTGTCCATTCTTTTCGATCGATCCATTGAGCGCCATCTTTCGGCGGACGCCATATGGGGATTGGTCAATTTGGTTTCAAATGAGCTTTTAATGGCCGGTCAGCCCAGGTAGCCTTATGCGGGATCCTATTTTTCTGTCTAGAGCGTGACCAAAAGTTTCTGCCCGGGATAAATTACAGATCTATCATTCAGCCTGTTCAGAATTCGTATATTTTTCACCGTTAAACCATACCTGCGGCTGATGCCCCAAAGTGATTCACCTGAATTGACCGTGTGATAACGCTTCTTCAACAATTTCTTGGAAACTTTTGAAGACTTGAATGACTCGGCTTTCCGGGATTTTTTTCCGGCAATCTTTTTTGGAGCGGGTTTATAGGGTTGACCGGATTTAAGGGCTTCAACGTAGTTATTGTCCTTCCATTCTCCTACATATTTGCGACCGTCGGAAAACGTATAAGTTCCTTTTCCATTTCGCTGACCATCCTTAAACTGCCCCACGTATTTACTGCCGTCAGGATGGATATAGGTGCCGTTCCCATTCCGCCGGTTATCCTCAAATTGCCCCGTATATTTACTGCCGTCAGAATAAATATAAGCACCTTTCCCATGCCGTTGATTATCCTTCCATTGTCCCACATATTTACTGCCATCTGGATAGGTGAGAATCCCTTGCCCATCTATCTGGCCGTTTTTCCAATGGCCCTCATATTCGGTGCCGTGGGAATACTTATAGGTGCCTTGTCCATTATCACAATCACCTTTTATACACTGGCCAAAGACATTTGCCGAATAAATAGAGATTAGTAATGACAATGCCAATATTAGATGTTTCATATCTTAACCTCCTTTTGTGTATTTTCTATCAAGATGAAAATTGATTTCATGCGGCCTATTTCAACATTGCATAATGTCCTGCAAGATAAAATATGGACGGTTGTTTATTCTACATGAAAAATTACGATCAAAAGTAGGTTGAAGTTCAGGTCGTAAATGAGATCGGTGGAACAAGAGAGGCTGCTCAATGGAAATCGAATCGAGACGGCGTAGTGATGTTAACAGAGCGTCATTCAAAAATAATATTGCTCAAACTAGTGGGCACTCGCGAATTTTGGCATATTAAAATCTTTTATTTTTGGGTTGATCTTGTAACAATCCGAACACTTCGTGAAGTACCCGTCTGGTGACTGCTTAAATAACGCGCCGCCCTGAAAGCCAAATCCGCCGGATGTAGATGTAATGTGGATGATTACATCGTCCCTGCAGTCTGAACATGTGCTTTTTAATACGATGGTAGATTTCTCTGGATTGGCTTCAAATATTTTTCTTAACATTTCGATCATGAGTGGCAACCTCCCTCCAGTTGTTGACCCCTTTTTTTAAAAAAATAATTGAATTGACATATGTCCCATTGCCTTTCGACAAAATGGTCAATTCGATCGTCTTGGTTTTAATCGTCTATCCAGCCCGCTTCTCCGCTCCTTGCCGGATCTGCGCTCAGGGATATGGATGGTATAAAAGAATTGTCGGCGATCAATTCCCAAACGCCGGCCGCCATTGTCTCTGATAATTGATGCCATAAATTCACAAATATTATAGAGCCTCTTTTCCGATCCAAGAATCTGAAACGGAAAGGGGCTTCGTATCCAGTCGATCGCCAAACACCGTGTTCGGTTCTGAAATTTTATGAAAACATTCTTTTATAGAATAATTAATAATCATATCATGAAGTTGTAATTTGGTGGTGTCAAGCTAAACTATATATAAATTATATATAATTTAGTTGAATTAGAATATATTGTGGCTTATTAAAACAAATTACCATATATTGTACACCAGAAAATCCATAAGCCGAATAAAATCCAACTGTTCTTTTGCAATGACTATTTAAGTACCTTTAGACAGGCAACCCATGAGATTTAAAAAAAACACCAAATCCTATAGATTTTAGATACAACCTTCGAGTAGGCTCGGTGTCAATTTGCCCCCGGCCGGGTAAAGAGGATAATCAGGTCGGAAATGGGTTTGACAAAACGTGAATAAAACAATATTCATTTTTTTGGAAATCAGCCTCTGTTTACACACGAATATTTTTTTGGGTGTTATCGGTTGGCTTGCGGGGGCAGGGAACGACGAGAAACAAATGAAATAGAAAAAATGTGGCGGAAGTGCATGGGAATCGAACCCACCCGGGACGGTTTTAGCGCCCCACACCGGATTTGAAGTCCGGGAGCCTCACCAGTAAGCTGCGCACTTCCGTTCTGGAGCCGAACCGTATCATAATATGTATTGAATTTTTGTCAACGTTTTTGTGAGGCAAAAAGCGTTTCGAAAGGTAAAGACGAACACATGGTCAATAGAGAACGATTGGCGGAGACTTTTAAATTTCTCGTTCAAATCGATAGCGTCTCAAGAGAAGAAGGGGCGATGGCCGGTGAAATCAGGAAAATACTTGATCTCATGGGCGCAGAGACATTTGTTGACCGTGCCGGTGATAAAACCGGCGGCAACACGGGAAATCTTATTGCCAGATTCCCGGGGAATGTCCAGGCGCCAGCGCTTCTACTTAATGCTCACATGGATACCGTGGAGCCCGGGAAAGGTATTACCGTTGTTCTGGAAAACGGAACCTTTACCAGTGACGGTACAACAATTCTGGGGGCAGACGATAAGAGTGCCATTGCCATTCTATTGGAAACCTTGACAATCCTGAAGGAAAGCGCTCTCCCGTGTGGTCCCATTGAGCTTGTCCTTACCGTTTGTGAGGAGGTTGGCCTTCTGGGTGCCAAACACCTTGATTTAAGCCTCATCACCGCTGAGTATGGTTTTGCACTGGATGCCACCGACACGGAAGGTATTGTTACCCGGGCACCTTCTGCCAACCGCCTTGAATTCGAAATCCACGGGAAAGACGCACATGCCGGTGCTGCGCCTGAAAAAGGTATAAATGCCATTTTGCTGGCCAGCAAAGCCATCGCTGAACTGGAGCTGGGGCGGATCGACCATGAGTCAACATGCAACATCGGTATCATCGAAGGCGGTATCGCCATCAACATCGTGCCCAACCTCGTAAGGGTCAAGGGTGAGGTGAGAAGCCATGATGAAGAAAAACTCCATAAAATTACAGACCAAATCGTATCGACCTTTAAAGAAGTTGTTGAAAATTATAAAAGTGACGCCGCTGGTGACGGTCTTCCTCGCCTTGAGATTAACATTGAAAAAGATTTTTCTCGCACTTACATTCAAGACGATCACCCGGTGGTAAAACTCGCCGGTAAAGCGGCTGAAAACCTGGGAAGAAAAATGGTGACCAAGACAACCGGCGGTGGTGCTGATGCCAATGTATTCTTTGAAAAGGGAATATTGACGGGTGTTCTGGGCACGGGAATGCGCGATATGCACACCGTGCGGGAATCGGTAAAGCTCGACGATATGGTCCGTACTACCGAACTTTTACTCGAGATCATCCGGCTTCATGCCGTTGGCATAGGATAAGAGGGTGAGAAGATCAGAAGGTCGGTAAAGATTAAGGGATAAGGCGCAAAGCGGTTTTCACCGGAACCGGCAAACTGGCTGGAATCAGAGGAAAAACCGGCCGAACGATTTTAAGGAACTTCAGGGAAGGAAACCATGATTGCTTATTTTGACTGTTTTTCCGGCATTAGCGGAGATATGACCCTGGGGGCATTTATTGACCTCGGAGTCCCCGTAAAATGGCTCAAAGACAGCCTCGAAAAGATACCATTATCCGGTTTTGATCTCTCTGTTGCCACGGTGTCACGCAATGGGATTCAGGCTAAAAGCGTGGATGTCCGTGTCGTAGATGACGAAAAATCGAGGGATTATGTTGAGATAATATCAATGATAGAAAAAAGCTATTTATCCCCGAACCTCAAACAAAAGAGTCTCGATATTTTTGAAAAGATTGCAGATGCAGAAGCCGCGATTCACGGATGTCCCAAAGAAAACGTCCATTTCCATGAAGTGGGTGGTGTTGATGCCATTGTCGATATCGTGGGCACCGTACTTTGTGTGGATTATTTGGGAATAGCGCGGGTCATATCTTCAAGGATTCCGTTGGGAAGAGGATTTGTTTCCTGCCAGCATGGAATACTCCCGGTTCCTGCACCGGCGACCCTTGGCATTCTTAAAGGGGTACCGGTCTATGGCACCCAAATTCCCCAGGAGCTCGTCACACCCACCGGCGCTGCCATCATCGTTGCCCTTGCTGAATCTTTTGAAGAAATTCCGGAAATGATCATCGAAAAAACCGGTTATGGCGCCGGAAAACGTGAACTGGAACCCATACCGAATCTATTGAGGATCATTACCGGAAAAGCATTCATTCATCAAAAGGACGCGATTACAGTTATCGAAACCTGCATCGACGATATGAACCCGGAAGTATTTGGGTTCCTAATGGATCGCCTGTTTGAAAATGGGGCCCTCGATGTCTACTGGATTCCGATTTTCATGAAAAAAAACAGGCCGGGTACCATGGTTCAGGTTCTGTGTCCGGTAGATTGCCGGGAAACAGTGATCGACTGCATCTTGTCGGAGACCACTTCTTTGGGTGTAAGATACCATGATGCCAAAAGACGTTTGCTGGCTCGGGAATCCGTCCTCATGGAAACAGCCTACGGTGAAATAGCGGTAAAACGAATTGTAGCGCCGAACGGAAGTATTCGTATGGCTCCCGAATATGAGGTCTGCAGAAAGATCGCTCTGGAAAAGAACATACCCATCAGGATCGTATACGATACGATTGTACAATCGCTGAGCAATTCAATTTAAGGAGATTGATTTCAGCTTTCAAACCGGAGCGATTGGATAATTGAGGAAATTATGTTTCAATACTATTTCTTGACAAAAAAGGAGTCAGACTATAGAGACAACCCATGAATTATAAACAGAAATCGGTCATGTTTTTTGCGACCGGTTGTTTTATTGGGAACATCTCTTTTGCTCCCGGAACTTTTGGATCTATTCTGGGACTCGCCCTTTGCTTTTTTCTTTCTAAAATCGAATTTTCGGTTGCTGTTGGCCTAACCATACTGTTTGTTTTTTTTGCCGTATGGATGGCTCACGAGGCAGAAATAATATTAAAGGCAAAAGATCCGGGTTGTATCGTCATCGATGAAATTGCCGGTATGTTGGTGACCCTCATCGGCCTGCCGTTTAACATGATTTTTGTTTTTGCCGGTTTTTTAATATTCAGAATCCTGGATATCTGGAAACCGTATCCGATTCGATTTCTCGAAAGAAAATTATCCGGGGGGATCGGCATTGTCATGGACGATATCGTGGCGGGCGTTTTGGGAAATATTATTTTAAGAGTTTCATTTAGTGT
>JAQYVT010000126.1 GCA_030145345.1 Desulfobacterales bacterium | reverse complement strand
AGCTCCTGGACATAGCCGCTCAGCAGGGCATGATCGCAGATGATATTGTTCAATCGCGGGTATCCGCCGGAAAAAGCGAAGATCTCATCGATGGCGCCCCGGCTGAAAATGGGTGCTTCGGTACCGCTCACCCGGAGGCGGTGTCGGATATAGGCTTCTGTTTCATCCAGGGTCAACTGCTCGATGTGATATCGTATGGTAATTCTCTGTCTCAAGGCCCGGTTTCTGTATTCCTGCACCATATCCACGAATTCATTCTGCCCCACAAAAAAGATGTTCAGCAGCCGGATGTGTTCCTGTTCGAGGTTCGACAACAGCCGGATTTCTTCGAGGAGTTCCGGCGCCACTGCCTGTGCCTCGTCGATGATCAGCAGAACTTTCTGCTTCCGCTCACGGGCCTTTCTTAGAAAATCCCTGAAATGAATGATGAACTGCCCTTTGCTTTCAAAGATCTTGCCCATGTTGAAGGCCGAGGCAACCACATTGAAAAATTCGAGAACCCCGAGACTCGGATCGTAAATGGTGGCCGCCAGTGTATCGTCTCCGAGGCTTTGGATCAGGGCGTTGATGAGGGTGGTCTTGCCGGTTCCCACATCCCCGGTGAGGCACAAAACCCCTTTGTTTTCGATAATGGCGTATTTCAGGGTCGCAAGGGCTTCTTTGTGCTGTTCGCCGAGCCAGAGAAAATCGGGATCCGTGCTCATCTGAAACGGCTTGACCTTTAAATTGTAGAAAGAAAGATACATATGAACGCCTTTAGCATCGGCAATTAATTTTTGAATCGGTTAATGGGTGTATCGTTACGGTATTGATCCCATATTAATGGGATGAAATGCCTAAAATGATCTAAAATGATCTAAAATGCCTAAAATTTATCCGCTACAAATATTCTTGTTCTATCTTTTACGGTGCATCGTCATTTTGTTTGCGGACAATTAGGGTTCGGGTTTGTCCGCCAACTGCCGTCGCTTCTTCTTTGAAACCCGGTCGTCTCCATACCCGTAATGCTGATAGTAACCGTAATAGGATTGATACCCGAAGTGCTTGCCCAAATTGACCTTGTTGACGATACAGCCCAGAATTTTCCCCTGTGACCCCAGAATGCTCTTTTTAAAATGCCGGAGGGCATCCCGGGTGGTTTCACCCATGCTGCTCACCAGCACCACGCCCCCCACGTTCCGGGACAGTACCATGGTATCGGCAAACCCCAAACACGGCGGTCCGTCCACGATCACCCGGTCAAAACGCTGGGTCAGGGTCTCGATGAGCAGGGCAAAACGGTCCGAAGCCAGAAGTTCCACGGGATTGGGCGGTACGGGTCCTGCCGGGATAAAACAAAGGTTGCCCATGCCGTTCTGGCAGACTAATCCTTTGCTCCCGACGCCGGCCAGGAATCTGGACAGGCCGGGACTGCCGGCGACACTGTAATCCTCGAAAAACTCATGCAGTCTGGGTTTGCGCATGTCCGCATCGATGAGGATGACTTTCTCGCCGGAACCGGCAAAGGCCAGTGCCAGGTTGGCCGCCATGGTGGTTTTCCCTTCCGACGGTTTGGTGCTGGTCATCAGGAAACTTCTCGCATGGTCGGCCGTTCCGGCCAGCTGGATCGACATCTTGGTGCTCCGGACAGCTTCGGAGAACGGGGATTGGGGATCGTTGACAAAGGTCTTTTCCACCGGGAATCCGCCGGATTTCGCCAGGGGCGCCACCCCCAGAATCGGAATCTGAAACCGGTCGGAAATCTCATTGGGATTGGCAATGGTGTCGGAAAAATATTCCAGGAAAAAGGCAAGTCCGATGCCGCCCATGAGGCCCACCACAAGGGCCAGAAGAAGATTCAATTTCACGTTGGGCTTGAACGGCTTGATGGGCAGCAGGGCCTGATTGACAATTTGAATATTGCTCGAGGACACCCCCACCATGGACTCGATCTCTTTGGTTCGTTCGAGCAGGCTCTGGTAGATCCCCTTGTTGGTCTCCACTTCCCGGGCCATAATTTTGTACTGGGTGGCCCGCTCGTTCAGATCCAGGGCCGTCTGTTTCTGCTGCTCGACCCGGGCCTCCATGGTCTCCATTTTTTTCAGGGCTGCCTGGTATTTGTTTTCAACCGACAGGAATATCTTCTTTTCCTCGATGTCGATGCGCTCGCCGATGCTGTTCATCTTGGTCTTCAAGGCTTTGACCGTCGGGTATTCGTCGTGGAAGGTAACGGCCAGGTCTTGATATTCGGACTGCAGCCGGGCATATTCAGCCTTCAAACCGGCGATCACCGGACTCTCCATCACCTGGGGCAAATGGGAGGGCCCGTCCAGAACGGCCTGATTGTAAACAGATTCCTTGCCGATCAAATCGGCCTCGGCCTCGGCCAGGGCGGAATTCAGGGCCTCCAGCTGGCGGTAAATGCTGTTCTGTTTGGCATCCAAAGAAACGATCCCGGCCTGTTTGCCGAATCGGTTCAAATCCTCTTCGGCCTTTTCAAGGTTGATTTTGGCCCGGTCGATCTGCTTCATCAGAAAATCCCGGGCCAGTTGGGATGCTTCGAGCTTCTTGTCCATGTTCCACCGGACGAATTCTTCCACAAAGCCGTTGACCACGGTTTGGGACAGGTGCCGGTCCGGAGACGCAAAAGAAATGCTGATGAGCATGGAATTCCGTTTGGGAGACACCTCGAGGTTGTCTTCAACAAACTCGATAAGATCTCTTTGTTTGAGGACCTCTTCGGAAATTTCCGACAGGGTGTTCGTCCCGTCATCGCCCCTCGTAATCAATCCCTTTATAGCGTTTTTTATCCATCCTTTCATCTTCGAAACCAGATTCGGGGTTTCACCGCCGTACAGGGTTTCGAGGACCACCGGATTTTCGGCCAAATCGAGTTTTTCGATCACCCGCCAGGCAAGGGCGCTGTTTTGAAGGAGATCCACCTGGGTCTGGTAAAACTCCTGGGCACGCATCTCGGTGCCCACCACCTCTTCGAATTTGGTAATATTCTGATTTTGCTGAGATATCTCGATGGATGAGACGGCTTTGTAAATTTTGGAGGATGCCAGGGTCAAAATGAGCGTGGAGATAAAGGTCAGCATCAAAAAACTGACAATGAGCCACTTGCGCCGGAAAATGACATCCAGGTAGTCGCGCAAATGGACCTCTTCCGCATCCCATTCGGGAGCGGCCTGGCGAAGTTCGGTGGAAGGGAGGTGTCCGCTGCCCCGGCTTCCGTTGTACCCGTCCGGAACACGGGTTAATTCAATGATTTCATCAGTCATATTTTATCCTGCCTTTAAATACTAAATTCGGATTCTATTGTCCAATATTTTCTCGAAACACCATCGCCGACCCTTTGGGTCTTGCCGGAAGCCCCCCTTTAAAGGGAATGGCGTGATGGAATCGCCAATAAGTCTAAAATATGGTTCTTCTCCAATTTAGTTGGAGAAGAGGGTCCACGGATTCCCTCCGGGCCGTAGGCCCTATGGGCCGGAGGCAGGGGTTAAGGATTTGATGAATCCTCCATGAACACCTCTGCGAACTCTGCCTGCCCCGTAGCTCCGGAAGATGGTACTGGGGCGCCTCTGCCTGCCCTATGAAATTCATGTCAATGAGGAGCGAAGCGAATTTCATTGGGGCGGTGAACCATTTTTTGAAACAGTTCATTCAGTTTTTAGTTTTTCCAGCTTAAAGTCGTCCAGCCACAATGTCCCCCCGATCTTGCTGTCGAACCTGCGGCTGGACCGCCGGTACAGCCGGACCACCACGGCACGGCAATCTTCGGGGACGGTAAATTCGATCTTTTGTTCCCGCCACGTGTGGGTGCCGAGCATCATGGGCCCGTTCCTGTAAAAACCCTTGCAGTCATACCCGTAAATATCCACCAAAGGTCCCTGATCCGTGGTCAGATCCCGGCTTCGCCACCGGTAGGTCAGCCGGTAATCGGTCACGGGGTCCACCGGCACGATCTGGTACAGGTGCCCGAAAGAAATGTTTTCCCGGCCTTCGAACATGATCTTCAAACAGTGGGTGCCGGAAAAAGCGCCGAACAGCGTTTGCCGGATGGTCCATTTCCCCTTGTTGTTCGGGGTATAGCGCCAGTTGAATCCCCGGCCGGATATTTCGTCTTCGAACCCGGGATTGGTCAAACCTTCCGCGGGACCGCCGCCGGCCCGATGGATTTTTGTTGCTCTTAAGACCTGCTTTTTACCCACCAGGAAATGAACATATTTGGCCCGGATGTCTTGATCCTGAATCCCGGTTTCAGCCATCGCGTCCCATACAAATTCCGCATCGTCCACCCGGCCCCATCGCATGAGCCATTCCAGAAAGGGCGTCAGGTTCTCCGAATCCAGCACCTCCACCGATCGTACGGCGTTTCCGCCCACCAGGGTGTCCAGAACCTGAAATGCGTCCCGGAGTTTTTTGCCGTGTTTCACCAGAAAATTGATGTTATGGAACACGATCTCTTCCATGCCCAATTCGTTGGCCAAAAGAATCTGATCCCATTTCCAGCGAAAAACATTTCGGGTCCAGGCATCTGAGAACTGCAATATGGATCGGGCCTGATCCGGACGCTCCAGAACGGTTTCCGCCTGGGCCAGCTTGAGCCAGGCATCCATGTAAAAAATGTTTTCCTGAACCGCCCGGCGGAAAAACCGGGCCGCAGCCGCGGCATCGTTGTTGAACCAGGCATTGCGGCCAAGGGCGTAGAGGGCCCTGGGAAAGTGCCTGAAGGCATCCAGCTCTTTAGCCTGAAAGGCATAATCCTTGTAAAATACCCTCCGGTGCTGCCAGTTGTGAACCAGAAGCCACAACGACAAAACAACCAGCACCCCCGTGATCCCGCTTTTAGCTACTATATGTTTCAATTCTCTTCTCTATTCTATTTTCTCTTTCCTATATTCTTATTTCTGACCTACCTTCTGTGAAACGATAGGAAAGAGAAAAGAGGAATTAGGAAATAGAAATGTCCCTTTTATCCTTTTTCGTTAGTCTTTGTTAGAGAAACATCCTAAATTTCGGGATTGGACCATATCCCATAGCGCTTTCCTCTTTGCTCTATTCTATTTCCTCTTTCCTATTTTCTATCCCTTTATCCTTTTTCGTTAGTCTTTGTTAGATTTCTGCGCTGTTGTTTATTGAGGTATCGGATATATCCGTCTAAAACCCTAATTGAGTTTTCAGAAAGTTCCCAAGTGCTTTCATACTCCTCTTTGGCAATGTATTCGTTATCAAGGCAGGTTATCAAGTGATCCTGTGTTTCATACATCGATCCTCTGCTTATCCGACAAAACTGAATGTTTTCTTGAAAGTGGAACCGCCCATATCCCTCCGCAATATTGGCCGTACAAGAAATAGCTGCACGCCTCAATTGTGAAGCCAAGTCATATTTTTCTTCTGCTGGCAGTTTTTTTATAACACGATATACAGCGATCCTCAGTTTCCGAGCCAGCTTCCATGCTTCAATATCCTTAAAATGCGTGATCGGACCATATCCCATAGCGCTTTCCTCTTTTCTCTCTCCTCTTTCCTATTTTCTTCCCCTATGCTCTTTCCTATTTCCTCTTTCCTCTTTCCTATTTCCCATATTCCCCCCCTCGCGCCACGCGCAGTTGTAAACGATTCCCATGAGCATCACGAAATAGACGCAATTGGCCGGCATGTGCAGGTTAAAATCAAAAAAACTGTGAAAGGCGATGGACACCAGACCGCTCAGGGCCCCGACGGCGAGGAAAAATCTTAAGGGATCTGCCTGCAAATACATCCGGCGGATCTTCAGCAGACTCTTTGCCAAAAAAATATAAAATCCCCCTGTCAGCGCCCCCAAGCCGAGCCACCCGGCCTCGGCCAGAAGCTGGAGATAATCGTTGTGCAGGTAAGTGAACCGGACATCCGAGAAACTGGCGGCATTGTAAACCGGAAACACCTCCCGGGTGGCTGCCAGGCCGATGCCCAAGGGGTGGTCCTTTATCATGACCCAACTGTCCCGCCAGATGTCCAGCCGCGTTGTGTCGTTGCTGATCCGTAAAAACCGTTCCAGCACCGGATCGATCCCGATTTTAAGGCTGTAAAAGGCCACCATCCCGATAACCACCGAGGTAATCACCCAGAAGCTCCGGGGCAGTTCCCCGCTGCTCGAACGCATCAGGAGCACAAAGGTCAAAAACCCTAAGACCCCCCCGAAAATGCCCGCCCGGGACCGGGACAGCACCAGGGCCAGGACCATGACGGCAAGTCCGATGGAGAGGAAAAACTGGAAATTGGGTCGGTCCGAAGATATCAGGGCCTTGAGCGTGATCTTTTTGTGCCAGGTCCCCATGGCCAGGGTATAGCCCAACCCCAACGGGAGGGTCATTTCCATAAACCCGGCAAAATGGTTCCGGTTGATATACGTGCCCCGGGCATCCCCCAGATATGCTTTCACATACCCGACCCAGAGAACCCCCAGGGAGGGAATCAGGGCCTGGACAATCCCGTAAAACGCCTCTAAAAAGGCCAGACCCAGCACGATCCGGATGAGAAGGGTCAGATCATTTGAAGTGACCATGCTGTGGCAAAACACCCGAAAAAAGAGAAAAAGCCCCAGTAAAAAGGTCCACCAGGCCAGGGACGTCAGGGGGACATAGCTCACGGTGGACCACGAAACCGGATTGCCCAGGATCGCGGCGGCCTGTGTCAGCACCGTGTATCGGAACGGGCTGAGCAGCGACACCAGAGAACCGGAAAGGGGCAGGCTCTGAACCAGCGTTACCCCAAAGAACAGGCCCAGGGAGAAACGGTATATCTTTGACGGCTTCCAAACGCCGCTGTTTTGATTTTGCCACAAGGATGTCAAAAATGCCAAAAAAATAACGGCCGTGTAAAACGACCAGATCCACGGCTGCACCGCGGCAAACAAAACAGGGATGGTCCCCACGATAAAATAGAGGATGTATCGGCTAAGCTTCATGTCTCACAAAAAGTTTAAAATGGATAGAAAATCAGAATCCCAAAAGGTTTGAAGATTGGTAGGTTGGTAGGGATGTAATTTCGGCAATGCTTTATTCTACTTTCCCTTTCCTCTATTCTCTATCCTCTTTCCTATTTTTTGTTTTCTCTTCCCTCTTCCCTCTTTCCTAACCCTCTCACCTTCCAACCCTCTGTCCTTCTAATCCTTCCAACCTTCCAACCTTCCAGCTCTTCCCTCTCACCCTCTTATCTTCTGATCTTCTAACCTTCTTTCCCCCTGCCCTTCCAACCTTCTCACCTTCTTACCTTCCTATTCTCTGCCCCCAGTTTATATGCCCAAATTTTGACCCCAATTTTATACCCTTGACATTAGGACCATATTATGGCACTTTATATAAAAACATATGGGAAGGAGAGGCAATATGTTAATTCCAACCAAAATTCAGATTGACGAAAAAGTTTACGAATTCATAAAACAGACCCACAAGAAGCTCCATTACAAAAGCCTGAGCGAGTATATGCGGGAGGCCGTCAATACCAAAGTCGCTGAAGACCGCAAAAAGCTCCGGGAGCAAAAAAGGATGGCGGCCATGGAGATGATCGGCAGAGCGCCGTATGACAACCTTTTTGAATCAATAGAAGGGGAAGATTTTGAGGACCGGTGAAATCTATTGGGTAAATCTTGATCCAGCCATTGGGGACGAAATAAAGAAAAGGCGACCGGTAATCGTCGTAAACGGCGGGCATGAAAAGCATCTTCAACTTGCCATTGTTGTACCGGTCACTGCCTGGAGCAAGTATTGGGATGAAAACCCGTTTTTTATTTCGTTGAAACCTGACTCAAACAACGGACTACAGAAAAAATCAGCCGTTGACTGTTTTCAGATCAGGGCTGTCAGCCATAATAGATTTGTGGAAAAGATCGGAAATATCTCAAACGATGAAATGGATCTCATAAAAAAGTCGATTGCCTTAATTCTCGACATTGAACCGGAACACTGCGAATAAACCAATCGACCACTTCCTGCCTTCCCACTTTCTTACCTTCCAACCTTCTGACCATCTCATCTTCGGCCCTTCCAACCTTCTAATCTTCCTACCTTCCAACCTTCTTTCCTTCCCACCTTCCTACCTTCCTACCTTCCTACCTTCCTACCTTCCCACCTTCCCACCTTCCCACCTTCTCACCTTCCTATGATTCAATCTCGCCTGCAAGCAGCCATTTCCAGACTGGAATTATTTTAATGTCAACACCTTCTGCACCAAAGATTTCTTCATCATCCCAAGTAAAGATTATGCCTTCATTTGTGCCAAGCCATTTGCAGGCTTTTATCAGCCCGTTTACCTCTCTTTCTCTGTTTTTTTCATTCAATTCGAAGCTTACCTGCACGGCGGACATCCTGTCATTCCCGGCTTTTGCTATAAAATCGCATTCTATCTTTTCATCAAAGTAAAAAACTTCCTGTCCTTTTCTCTTTAATTCCAAAAACACGATATTTTCCAATAGCCTGCCATCATCCAGCGAGGTTATTCTTCTGCATAATCCTGTATCGACAGCGTATATCTTTGCAGGATTTCTCATCCTCTTGTAAGTGGATTCAGAAAACTTCTTTACTTCAAAGATGAGCATACTCTGGAGAAAATGCTTGTAGTATCTGAAAAGTAAATCCTTTGAAAAAGGGAACCGCCCCCTGTATTGTTTATAAAAGGCGTTTAAAGAAAATTTCATGGAAAATGAGGAAAAAAGCCTGTCCGTTAGGCTGTCCAACAAAGGTATATTTGTGATGCTATATCTCTCCACCAGATCCCTGAAATACATTGCACTGAGATATTCCTTTAAAAGCTTTTTTATTTCGAATTCAGACTTAAGCAAAGAAACCTCAGGGAATCCGCCCCATTTCATATATTCGGAAAAGTATTTTTTTAAAAGCGCCTTTTGAGGGCTATAAACAAGACCTTTATCATTTATATCAATATGTTTTGAGATCAGATATTCTCTAAAAGAAAACGGGAAAATCTCTATGCTCCATGCTCTCCCTCTCAGTTCAGTCTGAATTTCGGCAGGCATCACCTTGGAAGATGATCCGCTGGTAAAAACCCTTATATCTTCCCGCTCCACCGCCCTCCGGCAAAATCTTTCCCACCCATCAATATTCTGGACCTCATCTAACAGGAATACCAGTCTTTTTCCTGCCAAATGTGGCTTCAGCTCCAAAAACACGTCTTTCAGTACCCTGAAATCCTTGATCTCAAAATCCAGCAGACGCTCATCTTCAAAATCGAGATACAAGGAAACTTCCCGGTATTTCTTGAAAAGATCATATAAAATAAATGTCTTGCCGCTTCTCCTAGCCCCGTAAAAAACCACAACCTTTCTTAGGGTTTCAGGGAACACAACCTCCTCCCTGGCAACGATATCCCCCGTGTGTTTCAGTATAAACTCTTCATTAGTTGTGATTATTTCTTTTAGAATATGTTTACTTATCATGGGTTTTTTCCTTACGATAAGGACATATATCAAGTTTTATGGACTTTTGTCAAGGACAAAGACGGTTGAACTTTTTTGACAGCATTAACCCCGGTTAATCCTATAAATCCTGTCCTTCCCACCTTTTTA
>JAQYVT010000015.1 GCA_030145345.1 Desulfobacterales bacterium | reverse complement strand
ACCTTTTCCGGAGTAATTTTCCAAGCCTGTGGGATAGTTTTTCCTTGTGTCAGAAAAACCAACGTATTTGCACAGGCATTGGTGTTTATACAGCCATCGGTATCAAATGAAATCGTCTGGATACGGTTGTTGCGAACCGTTAAAAACATCTCAACGGTATCACCGCATTCGCCGGTTCTTTTGCCATATCCGTCAGGATTTGTCACACGTTCCCGCTTATCCGTACCCAGAGCCATTTCAAGATAACGCAGGGAATGGTCCTTCCAAAAGTTTAATTCTTTTTTATCTGTATTTTTATTCATTGCGCATTAAAAATATTACCCGGCAAATCTTCGCCTTTACGTTCTCAATTTCTGCAAGGCCTGCTCGGCAGCAATCGTAATCGGTTCCATGCTCGGCTCCGAAGAACTGTCCGGATTTCCGGCGGTCATGAATGTGGTGAGATCTTCAATGGTTTTACCGCCGAGAATCAGCGCGCTGACAGCGTCTATTTCTTTTGCCGGTGAGACAGCATCACTGATAATTTGCCCGCCGATCAACTTTCTGGAGTCTTTGTCAAAGATCAGTTTGATGGTCCAGGGTTTGACGCCTGGGATCATCCCGTGCTTACTCCTGGAGTCAACTACGGCGCTAACGGTCTCAATGTCTGCTTGAAGGGCCTGCTCCTCGGTCAAGCCCGTGCCCGACAGGACTTTATCAAAAAGTTTGCATGCCCAGGCATTCAATACTCCCGGAAATTCGATCTTGTAGCCGGCAAGCCTTTTGGCCGCCAGACGTCCTTGGATCACTGCGGGGCCGCGCAGTTGGCCGGGAACCGGTTTTTTGGTGATGAAATCTTCCTTCTCAACACAGTCCCCAGCCGCGAGAATGTCCGGATTCGAGGTCTCTAAGAATTTATTGACCCGAATGCCGAACCTGCCGATCTCTAATCCGATATCTTTTGCGAGTTCAGTATTCGCCCTGGCGCCGACGTTAAGAAATACCATGTCCGCGGCAATTATTTCTCCTGTAGAAAGCTCTACCCCCGTCACCGTGCCATCTTGGCCTAATATTTTTTCTACTTTTGCGCCCATATTCATTTCCATGCCCTTTTCCACCAGATATTCCTGCAACAAAACCGCCAAATCTTTGTCCATCATCATGGGCAGCGGGTGGCTCAACAGTTCGATCACATGAATATCATAATAATCCGGTTTAGCGGCTTTGAGAAGAGCGGCGACTTCCAGGGTGATAAAGCCCGCGCCGATAAAGGCCAGCTTCTTGAGCTTTTTGTCTTCTAAGAAATGCTTTATGGTTTCAGCATCGCTCAGGGAGCGCAGGGTCAAGACGCCTTTAAGATCATGGCCTTCCATGGGGGGTATAATCGGGCTGGCCCCGGTCCCCATAATCAATTTGTCATAAGGAATTTCAGTGCCGTCATCCAAGTAAACTTTCTTGGTGTTGACATCAATGCTTACTGCCTTGCCGGTGATAACCTTAATACCGGCTCCTTGAAGCTTTTGGTCCGGATTAACGATAGACTCTCCAGTGACCAGACCGGCCACGACATGGGGGAGGGCTCATCTGACAATAAACCTTTTTTCATCCCGGATAACCGTAACTTCGACATCCGGCATCAGCTTCTTCGACAGCATGGCAGCAGGTCCGCCCACCCCTCCACAGCCGATAACCACTAATTTTTCACCCTTTTCCATAATCAACCTCCTTATCAATGCTGAAATGTACCCCTGAAGGACTTCAAGCCATCCCTTTTCTCTTTTTCCCTAATTGAGCGAATGAATATGCATCTGAACCTACAAAATTGCCTACAAATTAAACAGATAAAACATTCTTTCCGGTGGAGTGCTCCCAAGCGGGATGTTTCTCAGCATCATTCCTATTTCATCTAAGATCGTTTTTATCTTCTTTTCATCATCTGTTGGCTATCCTTGCCGAACGAAGCGCCTGATTTAGGAAACAAGGAAGGCAATCAAGATATGTTTTCATTATTAATAGTCTTTCTGAAGGCGTCTCTTTTTTAGCTTCTTTTGCTGTTTGACCATATAATCATTTAGGGCCTCTTGAAGGGCATCCGCAGATAAAAAAGCACAGTGCTCATCTTCTTCAGGTAATCCCCCTAATCTTTCCAGGATACCCTCTCCTGTAATATTCAAAATCTTGTCAGGGCCTTTTCCAAGAGACTGCTCGGCTGCAAATGACCCGCACACCGTGCTGGATCCGCAACCATCGGTTTGAAATGAAGCATTTTTAACTTTCCCGTTTTCGAATTTCAAAAAAATCTCCATGGTATCACCGCATGAACCGATTACACGTCCGTATCCATCGGCATTGTTTATACGACCCGCATACAACGGGTTCAGCCACCTTTGAAACGCGATATCACCATAGACTGCTCTTGTTTCTTTAAAAATTTGATCCTGCAATCTCTCAACAAAATCATCAAAATCTTTGCTCATTCGCGCTTCCTCTTTTCCTTTACCCGATACATCTGATTTAATGATCACAGACATTGGCGCCGGTTACCAATGTGCCGGAGAGATACTGGTTTGTCAGGGATTCCGGGGAATCCATTGGAGCGCCGATAATTACGTCAATCCCGTTTTCCTTCAGAAGCTGTTGAGCCCTTTCTCCCATTCCAGCCGCGATAACGATATCAGCTCCCTGCTCATTAAGCCACCGGGGCAGCACTCCCGGTTCGTGAGCCGGTGGGGCAAGCATTTCTGTTTTTGCTATTTTTCCGTGTTGAATCTCAATAAATGCGAGCTGTTTACAGTGACCGAAATGGGATGAGAGTTTTCCTTCGGATATTGGTACAACGAGTATCTTTGAGTCTTCAGAGCGCTTTTTTATAATCGGAACTTTCTTTTTCGGTTCAGGAATCGTCGTTGTCTCAATGTTTGTAAATTTAATAATTCCATCCACTATTTTACTGAATTCCTGTGTGATTAAAATCTTACCGTTGTCCAGAAGACCCATATTTCCCATGTCACCCATTGATACCACCTCTGGTTCAAAAGGGAGTGTTCCTAAAAGTCTCAACCCCTCCTTTTTGGCGGTGAGCATCCCGCCACGGGTCTTGAATATGTCTATCATTTTTCCACAATGGGGACATTCGAGTCCGCTCATGTTTTCCACAAGACCTAAGATTTCCATCTTGACCTGTCGGCAAAAATTGATGGATTTTCTAACATCAGCAAGTGAAATTTCTTGGGGGGTTGTCACTATTACGGCTTTTGCATCGGGTATGGTCTGTGCTACGGTCAATGGCTCGTCGCCGGTACCCGGTGGTGAGTCGATGATCATGTAGTCAAGATCCGACCACTCGACATCTGCAATGAATTGTCTGATAACACCAATCTTAAGGGGGCCTCTCCAGATCGTTGCTGCATCCTTATTTTCTCCCAAAAGCGGTTCAATGGAAATCACGTCCATATTTTGAATGTACTTAACGGGTCGGGCTTTTCCATCCGTGCTACCCGGTCCGATATTTCCTTTGAGACCCAGAATGTGCGGGATACTGGGTCCGTGAAGATCCACATCCATGAGACCCACTCTATACCCTTTTTTTGCCAAAGCCACCGATAGATATGCTGCGACGCTGCTTTTCCCCACGCCCCCTTTGCCGCTCATCACCAGGATTTTATTCTTGATGTGACCCAGCCTTTCCTTTATTTCCAAATCCTGCTGCTGTTGATCTTGTCGATTCATTTCTCCTTTTGCCATCAATCATTATCCTTCGCTTTTACTCCAAAATGTTTTTGCGAACGCTTTTGGGTTTTTTATTTTATAAACACGGTCATTATTTTTCTTTCAAGGTCTTCATGCTTGATTCTAAGTCTTCAATCTGCTGGCGCAATTCATTTGCCTGATCTTGAAGGCGCTCCAACTTTTCCTCTTTTGATAACATGGTGGCGCCGGACTGACCAGAAACGTTCCATGTTGAACGGCCCATTCCACGACCCATGCCCATTCCACGACCCATGCCCATACCGCCGCCACAGCCCTTTACCATCCTTTGGTTCATATCGGCGCCGCTTTCCATGCCATAGTGATCGGTGACATTGGGCGTGTCTGTAGACTTAATATCCCCCCTTTTGTATTTTTCGACGACATCTCTGACTGTCCCGGACTCCCCTACAAAAATTTCAACTTTGGCAGCAGAAAGGGTTTGAAGCGCTTTGGGGCCGCAGTTCCCCGTTATTACGGCATCTACTTCCTTGGATGCCACAAACTGGGCCGATTGAATACCGGCGCCTCCACCCAAGGCGATACTCTCGTTATCAAAAGCCTCAAAACTCATGTCATTGGTTTCCACAATAACAAAATAGGCGCACCGGCCAAAACGTGGATCAACCGGATCATCGAGTGTGGGGCCTGTAGATGTGATTGCTATTTTCATATCTGTTTTTTCCTATTCATACGTGAGCATTTCATTTGTCCTTCGAGTTTATGACAGGATAATACACAGAGGTGTTTTTACATTCTGTATGGATTTGATTGTTACGCATAAAATTTCCTATATATTTTGAGACCTCGTTGAGATGAATACCGAATATTTCCCCACGAAGCTCTTTTCCTTTAATAATTTAAATGAGTTAACCGATAAAACCTCCATGACCACGAATAAATTTCAATAGTTTTCAATATATTTAACATAACCTTCAAAGTCGTTGTCCTGAAGAAACCGCGAAATCATTTCACTCACTTTATCTGCGGTATCCACACGGTACACTCCCTTTTCATCACGGCCCGCAATATGTTTCACATTTTCAACAATTGTTTGCAGCGATGCGGCAGTGATTTCAACATTCACATGAACCGTAATCATATCTCTGGATTCAGTCATTTCTTTACACCCCATCCAAATTCTTTCCACAGCAACTGCCGGGTCCTGCACAGCCGGCTTCACCCGGAGACGATCCACAGCATGCAGTGTCTCCCAGACCGGGCATATTGTGTTTAAGGGGCCCGGACATGGATGAATGGGCTGAAAGGAGTTTTTTCAAGTGATGACTTTTACAGGAATTGCATCGGGGTGAATCTCCTGAACCGACCATAAGGATTTCGCTGGTTTTTCCGCAGTCAAGACAAAGATATTCAAATATCGGCATGGGTATTCTCCTTATTTGATAAAACTTAAACCTAAACTGAGCGCTTCAAATAGTGAAAGGATAAAAGGGGGCTGTTTCCCAAAATACAAGCCCCCGTTTTTTAGGCTGAATCGATTTATTGGAAAGATTTTTCCAGCTCAGCAATTCTCCGGTTAATCATATCGAGGCTGTTTTTTACGGAATTCGCCTCTGCCTTCAGCATATTCAGCTCCTCTTCAGAGTTTTGTTCAAATGCTGGATAATATGAAGGCCGATTCCAACCCCTCCAGCCAAATGCACGACCCATACCACGGCCGCGTCCCATACCTCTTCCAAAACCGAACATCCCGGCAAATCGGGTATCGTATCCAGTATTTGCGGAATTGCAAAGACCTCTTCGTCCGCCGGTCATCGGACCGGCTCCCATTGGACCGCTTCTGTCAAATCCTGGCATAAGATTAATCTCCTTTTGTACGTTCAAACTACTTTGAGTAGCTTCATGGATGTTATTGAAAACTTATATTTTCATAACGTATGCGTATCCGTTTTATCTTCAGTTTCGACTTTTCTGGGATCCGCCTTTACCCAAGCCTTTTCCACCGACTTTGTCCCGGCCCTGTCCTCTACCTTTGCCACTTCCTATACCTTGTCCGGAATTCCTGCCTGATCCTCTGCCTTCCTTGCCGAATTTACATCCGGCTTGACTTTTTCCCTTCCTTGGCCCCTGACCCTGTGGCCCTGTGCCATCTCCTCTTGGCATAATCTTCACCTCCCTTTGAAAAATCTCGCCGTTCAATATTTTTGAAACAGTTTAGCTCTTTCAATCGAGCTTCAGATACAATTAAATTTTATCGGTCTGAGACGACAAGTTTTGAGCTTATGCCCATAATAATATGACAACAGATCCTTTTGTCAAGATTTTTTTGGGCTTTTGCTCAAAATAATTTCGCCGGGAGGGATCCTTCCAGATTTCTATGATGTGCTCGGATGAAACGCTTAAAGGGTGGGATTGTTATTTGGCAATGATTTAGCGGTGATTTTTAACAATCGTGTTACATGTGTACAGGCAGCTGTCCAAAGGAAAATCTCTTGGAGCGCCCATTGAAACGTTTTATCTCATTTTTTTTGCGCTCAATTACCGTTTAAGTTTTGGGTTGTAGGAGTTCTTTCAGATGGTTAAAGAGCTTCAACAAATCCTCTGCATCTTTTGCCCCGGGTTGGACGGGCAACTGTGCCAAAATTCCCAACCCTTCGCTAACCTCATGGAATTCGTCAGACGGCAGCGGACTTACCGCTGCACAGTTGATCATCGGGTTTACCGAAACCAGCGTTTCTATAAATTCGATGCCGGTCATATCGCCAAGTTTTTCATCGACGATAACCAGATCGAGGGGCGTACCGGATACCATATCCAAGGCCCTTTGGCCGGTCTCGGCCCAGGACAGCTCAACATCGTCATTGTGTGCCAGAGCCAAAGCAAATTCATTAAAAGGCGCTTTGTCAGGTGTAACCAACAATAATTGAATCATTTACACCTCCCGGATGATTAAAATTATACCTAAACCAGGTTTTCGCAATACGATATGGTGCCCGATCGAAACGCTCTCGCCGGACGGTCAGGGCGCTTGACCGGTGTAAATTAAAAGGAATTCCACACCATAAAGTTCATTAAAATGGACCTTTTTAAAAAAGAAACGTAGGAGAATCAGATGTATATGTCAAGGAGATAAGAAGCCCTTTATGAATAAGTATAATTATCTCAAAACATACAATATACTGACTTGACATCCGAAGTTTTTATTTCTATCCTTGCTGCGGAATTTTTTAATATTGATATTACCATCAGGGGGTCGTTAATGTATTCCTTAAATAGTGAAAAGAAAGATCCGTCTAAAAGTTTATTTGAAAAAGATACCGCGGACGAATGCAAGATGCTCTCCGATTGCGGATACTCGGACAAAGCCATTAAATATTACATGGAAAAACCGTATATGGGCAGTCTGCCCGATGCGGACCAGGTATCCGATATGATTGGTTCGTGCGGAGACACCGCGAAAATCTACCTAAAAATCGATCAGGATAAAATTACCGATATCAGATATCAGATCCTTGGCTGTCCGGGCGCGATCTCCGCTGCCATGGCGACGGTCGATATCGTCAAAGGTAAAAGTCTCGAACAGGCCAGAACCCTTAATGACGGCCATGTTTTCAATCAGCTTGTCGATCTTCCCGCCAAAAAACACCACTGCATACAGCTTGCGGTGAAAGCTCTGCACAAGGCCATCGATGAATACAAAAACGGCCACAGCGATCTCAAAGAAGTGGGATGTCAGTCGGTCTGTTCTGCTCCGCTGGATTGCTGCAAGAGTGATATGATCTCATCTGCGATTAACAAAGAGTAATTTTTATACCGTTTTCATCAAGATCTCAACGTGGCGATCAGCCGCAATGGATGGTTCAAAAGTGACAGAGCGGATTGAATGTCCGTACACACGATATCCGCCGAAGCCAGGGTTTGATAGGCTGCCCCTTCTCCTTGAATAACCGCCACGCCCAGGGCCGACCCTCGGAGCATCAACCGGTCGTTGACCCCATTGCCCATGCTCACGGTTTTTTCACATCCGAGTTTTTTTACATATTCCAGCTTAGCAGCATCCTGACGGTCCAAGGGTATGAGGGCCAGATTGCAATCGATATCTTTCAGCGCTTTTTTGACACTGCCGAATGTATCGGCGGTGATAACATGGACGGTTAGCATGTGTGAAAGTTCGGCCAATGACGCCTTGACACCGTCAATCAAAGCACCGTCAAATGCGATGGTGCCGTTGTAGTCCAGGACGAGGTGTTCAAGCTCCAGTATTTTATGCCCCGGGATTTTAATTTCGATCATGATTCCCCCTGTATTTAAAATAATTTCAGATACGCTTTAACCGTAATGGGTTCAATAAGATCAATGGTCGACCTTATATATTATTGATGATAAGATAAAGAAAAAATATAACGTTGAATCTCCGATTAGACCGGAACATAAAATGAATCCTGAGGCTTGAATGAATTTTAATAATTTCGATCACACAAAACATCAAACAGGCCTGATCGACGGGCATGTTCATTTGAGCGAAATCGAACTTTCGGAAAGGGCGGTTGAAAATGCGGTAAAGGCAGGTGTTAAACGGATGAATGCCGGTATTGTAACGAAAAATGCGGAAAGGTTCTTTAGATTATGAGATAAAAGATTATTATAACGGGTTTTTCCGATCAGGATATAAACCGAACCGCTTCATCCTGTTCCAGATGGTCACCCGTGTAACGCCAAGAATTCTGGCTGCTTCTGACTGATTCCCATTGGTTTTTTTAAGGGTTTCTATAAGTTCAATTTTCTTTATTTCTTCCCGGTTAAAAGACGGTTTCTTGCCAGCTTCTATGGATGTTTTCTTATGAATGATGTTTAGCGGCAGGTGATTTGGTTTGATCATGGTTTCCTGGCAAGTGACAAACGCGTATTCAAAAGCGCCTTTCAATTCTCTCACATTGCCGGGCCACCAGTAATTCACCAAAGCGTCCATTGTATCATTGTTTATGCCCTGTATATTTTTACCACTTTTAAGTTGATTTTTACGAAAAAAGAATTCAGCTAAAAGGGGAATGTCCTCTAATCTTTCTCTCAAGGGCGGCAGGTTGATGGGGATGACATTAATTCTAAAATAAAAATCTTTCCGGATAACACCTTCATCCACCAGCTTTGTCAAATTCCTGTTGGTTGCTGAAATAATTCGAACATCAACAGGAATGGATTGACTGTCGCCCACACGCTCTATCATTTTGTCTTCAATCACACGTAAAAGTTTTACCTGTGTAGAAAGTGGTAAATCACCAATTTCATCAAGAAAAATATTGCCGCCATGGGCCTTTTCAAACCGGCCTTCCCTGTTTTTATATGCACCTGTAAATGCGCCTTTCACATGTCCAAAAAGTTCACTTTCAAGAAGCGATTCCGTCAATGCTGCGCAATTGACCTTAACAAGGGCGCCTTTCTTGCGATCACTAATCTCGTGTATCGCTTGACTAACCAATTCTTTTCCAGTCCCGCTTTCACCATATATAATCACCGGCGCATCAGATTGGGCGGCATTTTCGATCAAATCGAATACCTGGCGCATGGGATAAGAAACACCGATGATTCCATGAAAACCGTCTTTTGATCTGAGCTCCCGGCGAAATGCTGCAATCTGGTTGTCTTTTTCAATAATTTCAGTAATATCGGCGATGGTTTCAACAGCACCGATCAGCTTGCCTTTGGCATCATGAAGGATAGAAGCATTTTTTAACGTATGAATAAGGGTTCCGTCTTTTTTTTCCAGCGTGCACCGTCGTCGATCCATGGTTCCGGTATCAAACAATACACACCATTGATCCCCTTTATTTTTACGGGCCATTACAAACAAATTACAGTTTAACACGTCACAAGTTTTTCCGATAATGTCATCTTTTGAATAGCCGGTAATAATTTCAAAGGCTTTATTAACGGAGATGATGCGACCATGCGTATCCACAATCATGATACCGTCTTGAATCGTATTTACGACTGTTTTCCAATATCTGTCCAACTCATCTTCAACCATCAAATTTCCCCTGTTAAATTTTAATAGGTGTTAAATTTTATTTTTTAACATTTAAACAGGTTGATGACAAGAGACATTATTATGCCTTTTTCCTGAAACCGGCGAAGATAAAGGGATATTGAAGAAAACAGCCATCAGAAAATCAACCCATTTTAATGTGGCACCCATTTTGCGTTAACATGAACAAAACCGGAAAACAATCAAGGAGTATTCAAAGTTTGAAGCGTAAAGCGGATCATATCCTCGATTGCAGAGGATCGATCACTTCCATTTCTCTGTTGAAATTGATTCAGACATTTAGAGAAATGAAACCGAGTGAAGTTTTAGAAATACTTGGGAGCAATTTAGATACTCGCAGCGATTTATTCAAAGTTTTGCCGGACGATGCGTATGAGTTGATTTTTTTAGATGTTGTTGAGGAAGGGGATTATTTTTATCGAATTCAATTAAAAAAGAAAAAATAGGATGAAACCATGCCAGGAGAACCCATTATCATCAAAGGTAAAAAGAAAAGCGGCTTTTTAGACACGGTAAAAGAACTTCTTCCAGAAGGCGGAAATCTCAATCTCTGTTTGACCTGTGGTGCCTGTTCTTCAGGATGTCCGGCCACCGGCCTGGAAGATATGGATCCTCGAAAGTTTCTAAGGATGGCGGCCCTGGGCATGGACAAAGAAATTTTAAGTACTCCCTGGGTATGGATGTGTACTCTGTGTCAGCGGTGTATTTATGTCTGTCCCATGCAAATTGACATTCCCCAGCTGGTCTATAATGCCAGGGCAGCCTGGCCCAGGGAGGAGCGTCCCAAGGGTATCCTGGGCTCCTGTGACATGGCTTTGAGAAATGACAGTTGCAGTGCCATGGGAACGTCCGAGGAGGACTTCCAGTTCGTAGTTGAAGACGTTCTCGAGGAATATCAGGAGGCTCAGCCGGAATTCAAGGATATGGCTGCGCCCATCGACAAACAGGGCGCCGAATTCTTTTTGAACCAGAATTCAAGAGAACCGGTGACCGAACCGGACGAATTGGTTCCGCTATGGAAGATTCTTCACCGGGCGGGTGTAGACTGGACCTATGGCAATAAAGGCTGGGCGGCAGAAAACTATTGTATGTTTCTGGCGGATGACCAAGCCTGGGAACACATTACCCGAACCACGGCCAAACAGGCGGATGACCTGGGTTGTAAAATCTTTCTCAATACCGAGTGAGGTCACGTGACGTTCTCAGTCCGGGCTGGACTGAAAAAATTCAACATTGACCATAGTTTTGAGGTTAAGAACATCTATGAATATTATGCCAAATGGATCCGGGAAGGAAGACTGAAGGTCAATTCAGACTGGAACAAAAATTTGAAGATCAAGTTTACGGTTCAGGATCCATGCCAGATCGTGCGAAAAAGTTATGGCGATCCAATCGCGGAAGATTTGAGGTTTATCGTCAAATCGGTCGTGGGTGAAGAGAATTTCATCGATATGATTCCCAACCGTTCGAATAACTACTGTTGCGGCGGTGGTGGCGGTTTTCTTCAATCTGGATATACCGATGCACGTCGTGCGTACGGCCAGCTTAAAGCCGACCAGATTCTGGCCACAAAAGCCGATTATTGCATTGCGCCCTGTCACAACTGCCATGCCCAAATTCATGATTTGTCGGATCAGCGCGAGCATGCATGGCAGACCGTTCATTTGTGGACGTTGATATGCCTTTCCCTGGGAATTCTCGGCCCAAACGAAAGAGAATACCTGGGAGATGACCTCAAAGACGTTCTGGTCTTTCACCCGGAATCGGCGATGTAGCCATGGGTCCGGTAAAAAAAACGACGGACCTTTTAACTATTTAACGACATCTGAATAATGACAAAAGAGGAAGGAAGCTTATGAGTTTTCAGAAACGATTAACATCAGGTGAATTTGTTGTGCTGGCTGAGATGAATACACCCAAAGGCGTGGATATATCTGAGCTTGTTACCAATGCACGACGTATCAAAGGGCGTGTGGATGCCGTCATTGTTCCTGATATGGACAATGGCATCATGCGAATGAGTGCACTGGCCGGTGGTGTTCTCATGCACCAGCAGGGCGTTGAATCCATCATTCATGTCTATTGCCGGGACCGTAACCGGATGGCGCTTCAAGGCGATATCCTGGCAGCCCATGTACTGGGCATTCAGAATCTCGTTGTTGTCCACAGTGAAGAAATGGCCAAGGGCGATCATCGAGACGCAAAATTGGTAGATGACCTGGATGAACTGGACCTTTTGGGCGCCATTCAATCCTTGCAGAACGGTGTGGACATGGCGGGTTTCGATTTGAGTGGGAGTCCCTCTTTTACCGTGGGATGTACCATGGCTCCGTCCGCTGACAATGCGGCATTTGAAAAGGAATTATCGCTTGCGAGAAAAAAGATCGAGGCCGGCGTTCAATTTATAATTACGCCGCCTGTCTATGATTTAAATCGCTTTTCTGCGGCTCTGGATGCGTTTAAAAAGTTAGGCGTGCCGATTATTCCCACGGTTTTTCTCATAAAATCCGTGGGAATCGCCAGATATATCTCAACTTACGAACCGGGGGCCCATATTTCGGAAGACTTGATCAAACGTATTCGGAAAGCGTCGGATACGGAAATGGAGTGTCTACGGATTGCCGGAGAAACCGTTGCAGGCCTAAAAGAAGTTGCCCAGGGCGTGCATATCATTACCCTCGGCTGGGAATACCGGCTTCCTAAGATTCTGGATTATGCAGGAATTTGACGGTTGTTTTTGTCATTTTATGGGTTCGATCAACAACGGATTCAACAGTAAAAATGACTTCAAACAGACAACAAACATAAAATAAGGGACCACATGCAAGATCAAAATACGTTTAAACAAAACCATACGGTACTTGTAATTGGCGGGGGGGTTGGTGGTATTCGGGCTGCCATGGATCTGGCTGAATCGAATCGGGATGTGGTGTTGATCGATAAAGCATCTTCCATCGGCGGGCTGATGACCCAACTCGACCGTACGTTTCCCACCAACAATTGCGATTTGTGCACCCTGTCTCCCAATCTATCCGAAAGCAGCCGCCAGTTGCATATCGAGCTTCTGGCAATGACGCAGGTTGCCGAAGTCCAAGGGGAGGCAGGTGATTTTAAATTAAAATTAATTACGGAACCCCGATATATCGACCTGGATACGTGTACGGCATGCGGTGATTGTTTTAAAAATTTTCCGGAATGTGTTCGTTTTACCCCGGGTCTTGATCACCGGGCGCCGACCTGTATGCGGTATCCCCAGGCAATCCCCCATGCCTTTTCCATTGATATAGAAAAATGCAAAGATATTGATGCACTGGTCAAGGTTTGCAAGGCGGATGCTATCATCCCGGAAGATACCCAAAAGGTTCGAGACCTAGAAGCCGGTGCCATTGTCCTGGCGCCGGGAGCCGAGGTGTTTGACCCTGGCAAATTGGATAGTTTGGGTCATGCAGCAAACCCTGATGTGGTGACCAGCCTGGAGTATGAACGCATATTATCCGCATCCGGCCCTACCCAGGGAGAGCTCATCCGGCCTTCAGACGGAAAACAACCCCAAAAAATAGCCTGGATTCAATGTGTGGGGTCACGCAGCCTCCACGAAGGCGCTGCTTCCTATTGTTCCAGTGCCTGTTGTATGTTCGCTTTGAAAGAAGCCATCGTAACCAAGGAGCGCTTTCAAGATTCCATCGAAACCGCCATCTTTTTTATGGACATGAGAACATTCGGTAAAGACTATGAATTGTATTTAAATCGGGCCAAAGACGATTACGGTATTCGCCTGGTGAGAAGTCGTCCCCATAGTGTTTTCCATGATCCGGAAACAGGGTCTCTGTCCATTATCTATACTCCCCATGACAGCAATACCAATGTCACCGAAGATTTTGATATGGTGGTACTGTCCACCGGCTTCAAGGTTTCCCGGGACGTGCAGGATCTGGCAGTGAAACTGGGGATCGAGTTGAACGAACACCATTTTGCAAAAACAGATAGCTTCAACCCGGTGGCCACTTCCAAGCCCGGCATTTATGCCTGTGGGATGTTCGAAAGTCCAAAGGATATCCCCGAAACCATGGTCCAGGCCAGTGCCGCGGCATTTTGTGCTTCAAAAAATATTCGTATGGTTTCTGAATCTTCTGAAGCCGTAGAAGAATTTCCGCCGGAGCGTGATGTCAGCCGGGAACCCCTTAAAATCGGTGTTTTTGTATGTGACTGCGGGTTAAACATCGGGGGGGTAATTAATGCACAGGGACTGGCGGATTATTCAGGAACACTTCCAGATGTGAAGGTATCTGAAATGATCGGCCATGGTTGCAGCCGAGATGCTTTGGCACGCATTCAAACCGTTATTGCCAAAGAAAACCTGAACCGGGTGGTCATCGGGGGGTGTTCGCCCAGAACTCACGAAACCAAATTTCAGGACACCCTTCGCAGGGCAGGCCTCAATAAATACCTAGTAGAAATCGCCAATTTGCGGGATCAGAACACATGGGTTCACTTTGATCAACCCGATGGTGCATCCATTAAGGCCCAAGAGCTGATTCGTATGGCGGTGACCAGTGTGGCCCTGTCCCGCCCGCTTACGGACAATATTTTCCCAATGAACAAAGATGTTCTAGTGGTTGGCGGCGGAGTGGCCGGAATGAACACTGCTTTAAGCATGGCGGATATGGGGTTTAAGGTATATCTGGCAGAACGGTCCAGCGAATTGGGCGGTGTTGCAAAAAAGATTCGAAAGACGCTTGAAGGGGATGATGTGCAGGCCTATATGACGGACCTGATTGAAAGAACCACCCAACATGATCGGATCGAGGTCATCACCAATGCCTTCATTGTCGATCATACAGGGATGCCGGGCATGTTCAAAACAGGAATACAGATCGCACCACAAATGTTTTACCGGCAGATCACGCACGGCGTAACCATTTTGGCCACCGGGGCGCTACCGAACCAACCCAAAGAATATCTTCTGGGGGAACATGAAAAGGTTATGACCCAACTCGATATGGATGCCGTGATAGAAGATCAACCGGATAAAATCAAGGATGTTACCAACGTTGTTATGATCCAGTGCGTGGGGTCCCGATGTCCGGAAAACCCGAATTGTTCGCGCATTTGCTGTCAATCGGCCATAAAAAATGCTCTCAGAGTGCTGGAACTCAATCCAGCGGCCCGGGTCTTCATCCTTTATCGGGATATGCGAACCTATGGATTCCAGGAAGATTATTATAAAACAGCCCGTGAAAAAGGCGTTATTTTTGTCCGATATGAAGCAGATGCCCTCCCCGAGGTTCAGGCCGATGACGCGCAGCTGGAAGTCAAATTTAATGATCCGATATTAAAACGAAAAGTATCGGTTTATGCGGACTGTCTTTGCCTAAGTACAGGGTTCATTGCCGATGAAGAATCGACGGAAGATCTGGGAAGAATATTTCACATTCCAAAAACCAACGACAACTATTTTCTCGAGGATCATATCAAACTCAGACCCGTAGACTTGTCGGTCCCGGGATTTTTTGTGGCCGGCACGGCCCATGCACCCAAGACCATCCGAGAGTGCATTGCTCAAGCTCAGGCTGCGGCGGGCAGGGCTCAAGCTTTGTTGGCAAAAGATACACTTAATCTTGGCGCTGTGGTGGCACGTGTGGAAAAAGAGAAGTGTGCGGCCTGCTTGATCTGTGTTCGGGCCTGTCCTTTTAACATACCATTTATTAATGCGGACGGATATTCTCAAATCGATCCGGCCCAGTGCCATGGATGCGGCATATGTGCTGCTGAATGTCCGGCAAAGGCCATTCAGCTTATGCAATATGAAGACGATCAGATCATGGCCAAACTGACCGGACTTTTGGAAAGGGTGAACTAATGGAAAATTTTGAACCGGTTATCGTGGCTTTTTGCTGTCATTATTGTGCATATACGGCAGCGGATATGGCAGGGAGTAAACGACTTTGCTATCCCCCAAATGTCAAGATTGTAAGAGTGCCGTGCTCGGGCAAAGTCGATGCGATCCACATTATGAAAGCCCTTGAAAAGGGGGCTGACGGTGTCTATGTCGCAGGTTGTTTGGAGGGAGACTGCCATTTTAAAAACGGCAACATCGAAGCGTCAAAGCGGGTGGCTTATATCAAAAAGTTACTGGATGAAATCGGCATCGACGGAGAACGCGTTGAAATGATATCAATGTCGGCCGGCATGGGGGAACGTTTTGCACAAACGGCTGCCGATATGACGGAAAAAATTCGCAAACTGGGACCCAACCCGGCAAAATCCTTCTCCATGGATATGGCATCTAACAACCTGTAAATATCATTTATTATAAAAGGAGAATGAACGACAATGATCACTGCTGAACGTAAACCAATGGAAGAACTCATTGAATGCCTGAGACCGTACAATCGCATTCTGCTCGTCGGATGTAACGAGTGTGTAACGGTGTGCTCGGCAGGGGGGAGAAAGGAGGTTGGAATTTTATCTTCCGCCCTCCAAATGGCATTTATGAAGGAAGGAAAGACCCTCGAGGTTAAAGAAATGACCCTCGAAAGGCAATGCGATCCTGAATATGTAGAAGAACTTGTCATTCAAATTGATCAAGTGGAAGCGGTTATGTCCATGGCTTGCGGATGCGGAGTCCAGGAAATTGCCAGGCGGTTTAAAACCAAACCGGTTTTTCCGGCTGTGAATACAGAATTCATGGGTGCTTCGGAACGTCCGGGGGTGTGGGTTGAAAGATGCCAGGGATGCGGAGACTGCGTTTTGGGATTGACCGGAGGAATTTGCCCGATTGCACGGTGTTCAAAGCGTCTGTTGAACGGCCCTTGCGGTGGATCCACAAACGGCAAGTGTGAGGTGGATCCGGATATTGAATGCGCCTGGCAGCTCATCTGGGACCGGCTGAAAGCCTTGGGGTTAGAAGATAGATACGAAGAAAATATAGCGGCAAAAGACTGGCGAACAGGTCGCGGTGGCGGACCCCGTAAAATAATAAGAGAGGATTTGGTAAAATGAAGACCGAAAGTGTACTGGAAAAAGTTTTTGCTTCAGGTGAGTTGGCGGTGACCTCCGAATGTGGACCTCCACGGGGTGCCGTGCCGGAAAAGATCATCGAAAAAGCCAAAATGCTTAAAGGATATGTGGATGCGGTCAACGTTACGGACAACCAGACAGCCATGGTCCGAATGTCCAGTTTTGCCGCCTGTGTGTTTATTAAACAGTTGGGAATGAGTCCCATCCTTCAGATGGTGACCAGAGACCGTAACCGGCTGGCCATGCAGGCCGACATTCTGGGCGCCTATTCACACGGCATCGATACCATGCTTTGTTTATCCGGTGATCATCCCCACTTTGGCGATCACCCCATGGCGGCCAATGTGCATGACATCGATTCCGTTCAGTTCGTTCAGATGATCAAAGACATGCGGGATAAGGGCAAATTCCAGGGCGGAGACGATATTCTGAATCCACCCAAAATGTTTATCGGTGCGGCAGCCAACCCGTTTGCCGACCCTTTTGAACTGCGGGTGGCTCGCCTGGCCAAAAAGATCAATGCAGGGACTGATTTTATTCAAACACAATGTATTTACAACCTGGACAAGTTTGAGAAATGGATGGAAGGTGTCCGTGACCGAGGTCTCCATGAAAAGGTCAATATTATGCCCGGAATTACGCCCATGAAAACTGTAGGAATGGCTAAATACATGAAAAACAGGGTGCCTGGAATGGATGTGCCGGATGAAATAATCAAACGTATGGCCGGTGTTCCCAAAGAAAAGCAGCCCGAGGAAGGGATTAAGATCAGTGTGGAAGCCATCGAGCGCCTAAAGGCGGTGGAAGGCGTAAAAGGATTCCACGTTATGGCCATAGAGTGGGAACAGAAGGTTCCGGAGATTGTCGAAAGAGCCGGACTTCTTCCAAGGCCCACAATTGATCTTTAGTTCAATTGTTCATCATATGAAAGAAACGCGCAACCAATTTTAATTATATAAGGAGGAAAAGCAATGAGTGATAAGCAACATGTCCTAGTGGTAGACGATGACCCCGATCTGGTTGAGTCGATTACCATGAAGCTGGAAAGCAATAATTTTCGGGTAACCAAGGCGTATGATGGGGTTGAAGCTTGGGAACGGATTAAAGAAGATCGGCCGGAGCTGATTATTCTGGATGTCATGATGCCGAGAAAAGATGGGTATGTGGTATGTGATGAAATTAAAAAGGACGATCAATACAAAGATATCACAGTGGTTCTTCTTACCGCGGTGGGAGATGCCGTAACAACGACCCAATATACCCATTTTGGCGGAAAAACAACATTGGCCGAAGATTTTATTCCAAAACCCATCGATTTGGATAGACTGATGGACATTGTAAAGGAAAATCTCGAATAATTCCAACGGCGCTTGAAGAACGCCGGATGCCTTATGGAGATTTCAGGGCATACGAATGTTCAACGGATCAATGGACAATACATAGTATTGGACTGGGGTGGTGAAAATCGCCGTGTATACAGATGGAGTTTTAATCTGATTTTTGTTCCATATCTTCCATATCTGAAGGTTTCAGGTGTCAGGTTTCGGGTGTCAGGAATGATGAACAGAGGTCCTAAGTCTCACTTTATTTGGGCTTAAATCTAAGATTATTTTAGCCATTTTTAAAAGAATATTTAATTGTCATACAGGCAATTTTAAATGGTTATTTTATCTTATATTCTTAACCTGTTACCCGCAGTGTATGCGGGGTACAATTCAAAATAAAGAGAAAGAATTTGTTGCCAGATAATGTTGAATTAACAGTGTCATTTATTCTGAACCTTAGCACAGAGGCGCTGAAACCTGACACCAGGCACCAAACATACGGGAAGGAATAAATATGGAATGTTTTTTAAAGCCATATTATGGGCAATTTTATCATCCCAGTATTGGACGGTGGATTTGGCATCAGAAATTAAAATAGCGAGATCCTAAATTCGTATGTGTTCAGAGGGTGCGCTCCCCCGCTTCACTCCGGTGTATACGTGTCTAGTTATTTCAATGACTTAGCACCGGGGGCGTTCCTGCCCCCTCCGCGTTCTCCCGCAAAAAGCATGCGGGAGCCGCGGTCGCCCTCACAGCTAAGTCATTGAAATAACGAAGCCACTCCGCCTGCCATGCGAGGCACGAGCGGGCAGGTATCGTTACACGGGGAAGCGCACCCTCTGAACACGTACCTAAATTCTAACGTAAATTTATTATGAACCATACCCGGGAAAGCATCGACAAAAAAATACGGATCAATGGCATCAAACTCAGCACGGAATTGGTTCAGGTAAATCTTTTGAATCGTTTCTTTCCACAGGATTCCGGAGCTCTTTTTTTTCAACTTCTGGCTCAAAATCAGATAAATATTCCCTTTATTTTGACCAGCGGTATGGGAGAAAAAATTATAGGATCATGCTGTGTGGCGGCTGAAGATATCCATCGGATAAAAAAAGTTGTTGGAGGGGAACCTAAACTGAAAGAAAAACTGGAATTCATTCCAGGTGTTGGCACTTTGTGCATATTTCCGCATCATTCGAACCTGAAACTGCTGGGTCTGTCCTTTTATCTCTTAGGCAAGCAACACCTGCCGTTATACGGTATGGCCTCATCTATATCGTCCCTGACATTTATCACGGATTATTCACAATTGGACAACGCTGTTTCAATTTTACTGGAATATATGAACCTGCCACCGAATCATGCACCGTTTAGACCGGAAATTCACGTGATACAAAAGAAAAGGTAACCGTTCAGTCACAAAGACGCTAAGACGCCAAAATAATAATTTAAGGAAAAAGCAGTGGAGACGATTGCCGTTTATTGGGAACCTAAGCCTAAAACATACGGTTTTAAAGAGGTTACCGATTTGTCTTTGATGAATATTGAAATTACACCGGGGAAAATGGGCCAATGGGGTCTTTGGCTTATGGAATTGGCAGATCCTGATATCGGTTTTCATCTGATTTTGGCCAAGTATTCGACGCATCAGAAATTACGATTGTATATTTTACTCGAGAAGTTTTGGGCCGACAGCGTATTATCTCATATTGACAACCGGATCGATCTGGAAGCTGAAAAATATTTCCATCTAACCTCTCCAGTGGAACTCATAAGCTTTCAGGGGCCTCATTTCGGGGACAGATACGGGATCGCTTATTCAGCTTTTAAGGCTTTGGACGACCAGGGCATCCCGATCCTTGTCGCTGCATGCTCCGGAGCCGCCGTTTATATTGTGCTGTCTGAAAAAAAGCTGCTGGCGGCCAGACCTTTATTGGCCGAAGCATTTGAGGTCCCACAACCTTAAAAGTTGGGGCTTCGCCCCAATTGGAATAGTGGAACGATGGCGTCATTGGTTTTGGAAAAGTGGGTTATGGATCAAATCCATCTCGACATATGTGAGGCAGAAACAGGAAGCCTCAATAAAGTGATATCTTTTTAAACAGTTATAAAATTCCGAGACGTTCAAATATCGGCATCAGCTCACGAATATGAAATATATTACGGTCACCGAAGAATTTGACTGGAGAATAAAGGTTTTCAATTCCCTACCTTTTCCTTCCCTGATTCTTACACCAGACAAAGTCATTATCTCTGCGAATCGAGCCTTTCTGGAAAAAAAAAGAACCGATTTAGAAAAGATTGTCGGCAAAACATGTCACCAGGTTTTTTATGATACTGAAAAACCTTGTTCTCAGGCAATCTGTCCTTTTTCCAAGGTGATCGCCGAAAAGAAATCGCAGTCCACACTCAGACGAACGGAATTTGATGGAAACGAGGAACTATGGGTCGAACGGATGTTTTCTCCGATCCTGGACGAAAATGGTGATGTCAAATTTATAATGGAGAGCGTGCAAAATCTCAAACGGGTGATCACGTTGGAGAAAAAGTCAATCCGTATCAGGCAGTTTCTGGATAATATCATTCAATGCTCCCCCAATGCAATTGTCTCTGCAGATAGACAAGGAACTATTTTGTTAATGAATCAGGCCGCGGAAGATCTATTCGGTTATTCTATGGAAGAAGCCATTCGTACAAAAAATGCGGAAGACTTTTACTCATTTGGAAAAGCAAAGAAAATCATGAGAAAAATGCGGAGCGATATTTATGGCGGAAAGGGGAGGTTATCCGCCACGCAGGTTAATGTCGTTAACGCAAAGGGTGAAACGATCCCCGTTGAAATGACGGGCGCCATTATATATGATGGTGAAGAAGAAGTCGCTACCACGGGGACTTTTTATGATCTTAGAGAAAAAATAGCTAAAGATAAGAAACTAAAGGAGGTATTAATCCAAATCAACCGGTCAGAAAAAATGGCATCTCTGGGTCAATTGGCGGCAGGAGTGGCCCATGAAATCAATAACCCCCTGACCGGGATTCTTCTGTATGCAAACCTGGCGCTTGAACGGCTCGACAAAGCGGACCCGCTTCGAAAACATTTAAAGTCTGTCATCAATGATACCGAGCGATGTAAAGATATTGTGAAAGACCTTCTGGTGTATAGCCGGCAGACGAGTCCGACCAAAGAAACGTTTCAGATCAATTCACTAATAGAGGAAAGCTTGACCCTTATCCGGGGTCAAAAACGGTTTCTGAATATTAACCTCGTGAAAAAAATGTCTGGTGATATGATGTTGATTCGTGCGGATAAAAATCAACTCATTCAGGTCATCATAAATTTGACAATGAATGCCATCGACGCCATGGATAGAAAGGGAACCTTAACATTTCGGACATACCGGAATAAACCTTATAAAAAAGTATACATCGAGGTGTCGGATACTGGATGTGGTATCCCTGAAGAAAATTTATCAAAAGTATTTGATCCGTTTTTTACAACAAAAGGACCGGAAAAGGGCACCGGGCTTGGCCTGAGTACCTCTTATGGAATTGTAAAAGAAAATGGCGGCCGTATTTCAATCAAGGAAACGAGTCCCAGGGGAACAACTTCTTTGATCGAACTTCCACTTTATACACCGGATGAAAACACCTCGGTTTTATAGCACAAATAAGGAAAGGCGGTCAAAATCATGACGGAAAAACAATCCACTGACATTATATTTAAGCCCAAAATCCTGGTGGTCGATGATGAAAAGGTCATTCGAAATGGATGCCATGAAGTATTAACCCAGGATGGTTATGAAGCGATCTTGGCTGAAAACGGAGAGCTGGGGTTGAAAATGATTGAAAAAGCGCATTTTGATGTAATCCTCCTGGACCTGATGATGCCGGGCTTATCGGGTTTCGATGTTTTGTCACATGTTAAAGCACTCCATCCGGACACCTCGATTATTGTCATCACCGGTTATGCCACGATCGAAAATTCTATTGAAGCCATGAAAAAAGGCGCCTTTGATTTTATTCCAAAGCCATTTTCTCCGGACCAGCTCAGGGTGGTGGTGTCCAAAGCCATCGAACATACCGGCGCTCTCAAAGACATCGCCAACGAAAAATCCAGAATTCGCGTTCTCATTGATCTTATCGCCAACGGTGTCATGGTTACGGATGCTGAAAAAAAACTGGTGCTGGCCAATCCGGCTTTTATGAAAACAATGGGCTTTAAAGGAGATGATATCATTGGCCGTCCGTTTACAGAGCTTGTTCAACAAGAACCACTTCAACAAATGGTTGAACATTCCCTTTCCATATCTGAAACTGAAATCACCGAACTCACCGAAGAATTGAAGATGGAAAAAAGTGGAGAAGATACAACAGCCACCTACGTTGCTCGATGTCGTCCTTTCAGAGACCGGATCGGTCGAAATTTGGGAACCATTACCGTCTTGAGCGATATCACCTACTTAAAGGAAATCAATCAGCGCCAGTCTGATTTTGTTTCCATGGTGGCGCACGAGATCCGAAGTCCCCTGAATTCTGTCATGGCCCAGATGAAAGTTGTTCAGGATGGACTGGCCGGTGACATTACACCAAAGCAGGGTGAAATTCTGAGCAGGGCTTCAGAGAAAATTAACGGACTCGTTTCCCTTTCTTCGGAGCTTTTGAATATGGCCTCGAGAGAGGCCGGATTGATAGCCTTAGAAAGAACCGAATGTGATATGAGCGAAGTGTTAAAAGACCAGGTTGATTTTCATCAACCCAAAGCACACGCAAAAGGGATTCAACTCAAACTGGAACCGTTGCCGGATTTATCACCGGTACTTGCAAACAAGCAAAACATGGAAGAGGTGCTTTCCAATCTGATTACCAATGCGATTAACTATACACCTGGAAAAGGGAAGATATCCGTATCCGCTCGTCCGGGAAAACACCACCTGTGCATCCGTATCAGCGATACCGGGTTCGGAATCGCAGCGGAGGATTTGGACCGAATTTTCGACCGATTCTATCGCGTAAAAAATGACAAAACGCGATACATTATCGGCACCGGCTTGGGATTATCCATTGTTAAAAGTATCGTCGAAGCCCATGATGGAATGATCCAAGTTGAAAGCAAACCCGACCATGGAAGTACGTTTGTTGTTTATATGCCTTTTATGACGTCATAAAAAGCACCCATTGTTTTATAAGCATGGCGGAGTGGCAACCCCTTCTGGATGGCGACCGGACAAAACAACCCCTAATCCAGGACCCGATTTTGTTGGGAAGGTTTGGGGAGCCTGGAAAATCGAACATGCCTTTGATCGATCTCTTCGTTTGTTTCCCGGCTTTTGAAATTTAGTAATATCTTTTTGAAAAAACCCGGAACCCTATCACCGGATTGTTTCCAAAGATTATATCTACCTTATCGTACTGGGGTATAAAAGGGGTCCCATGATATGTTGGACAAATCGGTCTTTTGTTCTTGCTTTGTGAATTTTTTTTTGCTTTTAAATTGCGATGCTTTTACATTTTTAAAGGGAGAGTCATTCTGAAATGACGGATAAAAATGTTCTGATTATCGGTGGCGGAGTAGCCGGTCTTTGTGCATCGGTTGAACTCGCCAATTTAGGTATCCATGTTGAACTGGTTGAAAAATCGGACTTTCTGGGAGGGCATGCCATCGGGTATGCCTGTAAAGCAACCCGGAATACCTGCGTAAAGTGCGGCGCATGCATGGTGGAAGAAAAACTGAAAAACGCGGTTTCGCATCCAAACATAAAGATTTTGATCGGCAGTCAGGTACAAAAAATATCCAAAAACGGTCGATTCACCGTAAACATTCACCAAAAACCCCAGTATATAGATTCCCAGAAGTGCAATCAATGCGCTATTTGTTCAGACAGATGCCCTTCGGACGGCGCGATTTTAAACGGATTTTCAAAAAACAATATCCCCTTTTATGGGATCAACCCAGAAAAATGTCTCTATCTCAAAGATACATCTTGCCATATCTGCCGGGATGAATGTCCGGAAAAGGCCATCAATCTGGATGAAAAAGATTCTAAATATGTGAGCCAAGCAGACGCCGTCCTGGTTGCCACCGGATTCCAGCCGTTTAGTCCCGTGGACAAGCCATACGGGTATGGTCTTTTTAAAAATGTCCTTTCAACGCTCGACCTGGAAAGAATGCTAAAACAGACGGCACGCGTAAAAACGCCGAGCGATAATAAACCTCCCGAGCGAATCGCCTTTATCCAGTGTGTCGGCTCCAGAGATTCCAAGCTGAATCATCTATGGTGCTCGAAGGTATGCTGCGGTTCGGCGCTGCGCATGGCAAGACTGATCAAAGAAAGGCAGCCTGACATTGACATCTCTTTTTTCTATATCGATGTCCAGACTTTTGGAAAGGACTTCGAACAATTCTATAAAGACGTTCAGGAAGCGGTGCGGATGATACGCGCGATTCCCGGCGACATTTACGAGACGGACAGTCAAAAGCTGAAGATAAACTTTTTAGACAACAGTACCCACGAAACCTTAGAGGAAATTTTCGACCTGCTGGTGCTTTCCATCGGAATTACCCCGTGTAAAGACAGCCGAGAACTAGCGGGAATGCTCGATCTCAAACTGGCTGATTCCGGATTTGTGTCAGCCGGTACCGAAGAAGCATCGGATTTTGAAAACGGGGTTTTTACAGCCGGCACCGTCGAAGGGCCGATGAACATCCCTGAAACCATGGCCGGTGCCGGTCGTGCGGCATGGGATATTGCGAAATACCTCAAACCGAATGGCTTCTGAAGTGGTTTGAAAACCATCATTAAAAAGGTGGCGCCTTTGAACAATAAGACATTAATTTTCGGAAACGGACCGTGCGCCCATTGTATTGCTGAAAATCTTCTGGCCGCGGGCAAAGATCTTGTGATTGCAACTCCGGATAAAACGCTCCATTTCTCTTTATCGGTCGATTCCGGATCAGTCGAAATCCTGACAGACACAAGACTGGTTTCATGCCGTGGCTCGGCCGGAAATTTCAGGATTTTGGCAGCTCAGAACAACCAAGAGATTGCGCGAAGGGTTGCCGGCGTTATCATTGCTGAAGAAGATCAGCGGAAATCCAATTTTTCACAATACGGGTTGAAAGCATCTTCCAATGTCATCCCTCTCTTCCGGATGACGGAATTGCTGCTCGATGCATCTCGTGACCCAGGCATTTTTCCAGAAGTAAAAAAAGTGGCTTTCCTAAATGGGATTTTTCAAGAAAGCAATCCCGTCATTGCAGAAGAAATTATGCAATCCGCCCTCAGGCTCCAATCAGATTTTAACCTTAAGACATATATTCTGACAAACAATCTCAAGGTGGCCGGAAACGGTTTGGAAGCCCTGCACAGAGAAACAAAAAAAGCAGGCGTCGTCTATATCAAGTTCACGGACACCCGCCCTGAAATTCATTCTGAAAGCGACGGCAGCATTCAAATTGAATTTATCGACGAAATAACCTCCAAAAAATTCAGATTAACACCGGATATTACCGTTGTTGATGAAACGGTTGTCCCGTCTAACTATGCTGCCGATCTTTCAAGAATACTTGGGGTCGATACAGATCCTGACGGATTCATACAGGCGGATAATGTTCATCGGTTTACTGTATTTACCAACAGAAAAGGGATCATGACCGCCGGCCCATCAAGGATTATCCAGGCGCGTGACGACCAGATCGTCGATGCCGGAAATGCTGCACTTGCATCAGCTTTACTTATGGCCGGCCTGGCGGCTGTACCGGAAAACAGGGCGGAAATCGACAAAGGTCAGTGCATACGGTGCCTGACCTGCTATCGCCGCTGTCCCTACCGGGCGATAACGCTAAATACACGAGTGGTCGTTGAACCCCATGCCTGCGAAAGATGCGGCATATGTGCCGCCCAATGTCCGAGGGGTGCTATTCATATAAAAGACCTTGAGCCGGCGTCAATTTCAAAACAGATGACCACAGGGGATACCCCCCGAGAAGACGCTGCCTTTACCCCCTTTTTGGTGGCCTTCTGCTGCAGCCGCTCGGCGGTCCAGGCCGGTGAACTGTCGCTGTGCATGGGTCATAAACTACCACCGGGACTTAAAGTGATCGAAGTGCCCTGCTCGGGCAGTATTTCTTTCAATCATATCTTTGCGGCCTTTAAAAGGAATGCGGACGGTGTTATGGTCTTGACATGCCATGAGGGGAACTGTCATTCAGAACAGGGCAATACTTTTGCAAAGCAAACCGTAGCGCAGATAACCGATATGTTTTTGCAAATCGGATTTGAAAAAGAACGACTTGCCGTACAAACCCTTGCCTCCAATATGGGAACGGAATTTGCAGAGATGGTAAGCCGCTTTGAAGCCAATATCATAGAACTCGGCCCCAGTCGGCTTAAGAAGAATCAATAGCCGGAAAATCCGGCGTCGTCCAAACCATCAAAGGGAATAGAGGAAACAGGTCCGGATGAGGGTATAACGTTAAATGAGGTCGTCATATGACATCACCATTTGAAATCACCGATATGGATCAACTCGATCACGGGAGATGCCGATCCTGGCCGTTTTTGCAGGATTATTGTGTTACGTGCGCGCTGTGTGCCAGTTCCTGCCCCGCTTCCGGAATAGACGGATTTGATCCCCGTATGCTGGTCCGGATGGTTTCACTGGGACTGGTTGAGGAACTGATAGACGCTCGGTGGCCGTGGATATGCACCATGTGCGGCAAATGCGAAAATGTTTGCCCCATGGAGATCGACATCGCCGATTTGGTCAGAAAAATCCGATCCCTAAGAGATCGCGAAAAGGTCCCGGGGATTCTTCATAAAGGTCTTGCGGCCGCATTGGAGACCGGCAACAATCTTCGCCTGCCCAAGGAAGACTTTATTTTTATCATCGAGGATGTCGCCGAAGAGGTGGCAGAAGAACCGGGATTTGAAGGATTCAAAGCACCTGTGGACAAAAAAGGAGCGAATCTTTTAACCACCATCCATAACAAACTGGTCAATACGCACACCGAAGATTTAAAACACTGGTGGAAAATTTTTCATGCGGCCCAGGAAGACTGGACCGTAACGTCTGAAAACTGGGAAGGAACCTCATGGGGATACTTTACGGGCGATGAAGAGGCCATGAAGGTCATGGCCGGCCGGATTGTGCAGCAGATGGAAAAGCTTCAAGTCAAAAACCTTCTCTGGCCGGAATGAGGCCATGCCTACCTTGCGACCCGGTCGGGTCTTGAAAAATATTACCCTGAAGCATTGAATCAGTTCGGATTTATCACGGTTTTTGACCTGCTGATAAAATATATTAAAGAAGGTCGCATTAAACTGGACAGAACAAAGTATACAGAACTCGCCGCCTATCATGATCCGTGCAATTACGGCAGAAAGGCCGAAAAGTGTTTTGGTCACGGTTTTTTTGAGGAGCCGCGATGGATTATGGATCAGTGTATGGAGATGTGGGTGGATCTCTACCCCAACAGAATGGACCAAATCTGCTGCGGCGGGGGCGGCGGAACCCTTACAACCGGGTATAACGATGAGCGTGTTTTTTATGCCAGAAAAAAGATCGACCAGATCAGGGCCACAGGGGCAAAGATGATTGTGGTTCCCTGCCACAGTTGCCACGGTCAGTTTAATAATGTGAAATCAGAATACGATTTTGAAGATCTTGAGGTGAAATACCTGTGGGAGCTGGTGGCCGATTGTCTGATCTTATGAGCCACCAGCCCCCTAAACCCCAATATATTGTTTAGTTCTTCTCATATCATTTGAAATATCCTTTTCTTACCTAAAAAAAAGTAAATTCATCTATTTTAAAGAATTCCCTTTGCTTTTAAAAATTCCTTTACCACCTCAGCGGTTCTTCTTTTTTTCCCATCCACCTCAAAGTTCAAACGTTGCATCCTAGCATTGTCAATGAGTCCTCCAAAAAGTGATAGAACATCGCCAAGTTCCGGGTGGGTTTTCAGTATTTCTTCTCTGATAACAGGAGCAGCATGGTATGGAGGGAAAAAATTCCGGTCGTCTTTGAGCGGCTTTAAATTATATGCTGCAATACGACCGTCAGTGGCAAAGGCGCAGATCACATCCACTTCATTGTTACGAATGGCTTCATACATCAAAGAGGGATCAAAATCTCGGACGTCGCCAAATTGCAGGGTATAGGCTTGGCGGAGTCCTGGGTAACCATCGGGCCTTTCGGCAAATTCAGCAGTGAAACCCGCCAGAAGATTCTTCGCGGATTCTTTAAGGTCAGATATTGTATTCCATCCGTTTTGCGCTGCATCGGCTGCTCGGACGCTAATTGCGTAGGTATTGTTAAATCCGAAAGGTTTTAGCCATTGTAAATCAAAACGTTCATGGTAAGTTTTGGTTACATAGTGAAGTGCTTCTTCGGGATCGCTAATCACCGCATGCTTTAGAATCGCGGTCAATCCGGTCCCTGTGTATTCGGCATAAAGGTCGATCTCTCCGTTGACCAAAGCCCCGTGACAGATCATCGTGCCGCCAAGGTTAAAACGGCGTTCCACAATTAAATCGGTCTTTGTCTCAATCAGCTGAGCCATCATCTCCCCTAGAATGAGCTGTTCAGTAAAATTCTTGGTTCCAATCCTGACAATTCTGTGACCAGTTTCCAATTGTGTTGCTGATTCGGAAATCCATCCGGGTTTTGTGAAGTAGGTAACGATACCGATCAGAACTAAAGCAACGGGCAACATAAAGGCCAGCTGTCGCATCAACGACTGAACCGATCCTTTTTTATCCCTTTTTCTTTCCGGTCGAAGCCCCCACTCAAAAGCCCCGATGGAAAAGTCTACAATCAAGGCCAGCAGTGCAGCAGGAATTGCACCGAGTAGAATAAGATTTGTGTTGGCCAGCGCCAGGCCACGATTAATGAACTGGCCCAGCCCGCCGGCGCCGATGAACGCCGAAAGGGTGGCAATACCCACGCCCACCACTGCCGCAGTTCGGATGCCGGCCACGATCACCGGGGCGGCCAAAGGTATTCTGACCATCATGAGCTGCTGGTATTCTTGCATACCGATTCCCTCGGCGGCTTCCATTACCTCAGCGGAGACTTCCTCAAGTCCTGTAAGGGTGTTTCTGGCAATCGGCAGCAACGCATAGAGGGTAAGGGCAATGAGGGCGGGCATTACGCCGATTTTTTTGAGTAACGCCAGCAAAAAGACCAGCATGGCCAGACTTGGAATGGTCTGAAGGATACCGATGACGCCCATCATCGGCCCGCGCAGCCAAGTGGTCCGATAAAGGAGAATACCAACAGGAATCCCGATAAACATGGCTGATAGAGTAGAGCAACCGGTCAACATGAGATGTTCCCCGGTTCGAAGCCAGAGTTCAGGCAATCGTTCGAGGATATACGCAACCAAAGCATCAAAGCTCATTTAAGATGCCCCTTTACGTAAAGATGCTCGGCCGTTTTATTGCAAATAAATCTTTTACAAATTTAGTTGCCGGTGTGTCCAAAATATCCTTTTTCGTCCCAATCTGTTCCAGGTTGCCCTCATGAAGAATTGCAATGCGGTCACCAATGAGTAGCGCTTCATGAAGGTCATGGGTCACAAAGACGATCGTCTTTTTAATCTGATTTTTCAAAGTTAACAATTCCTGTTGGAGAGCTTCACGGGTGAGGGCATCAAGCGCACCGAATGGCTCATCCATGAGCAAATAGGTAGGGTTTGCTGCAAGGGCGCGGGCAACACCAACCCTTTGCTGCTGACCACCGGAGAGTTCATCGGGAAATCTCTCGGCAAAACGCTCGGCCGGAAGCCCGACAAGGTCCAATAATTCCTGCATGCGTTCTCGCCTTGAACGGATTGACCATCCGAGGAGCCTCGGAACAATCTCAACATTCTGTTCAATGGTCATGTGAGGGAACAGGCCGATTTCCTGAAAAACATAACCTATTTGACGGCGCAAATCTACAGGGTTGTGATCCATTACATCCCGGCCGTTAACCTCGATGGTACCTTTGGTAGGCTCGATCAAACGATTGATCATTTTAAGTGTGGTCGTTTTGCCACAACCTGATGAGCCCAAAAGGACCAGAGTTTCCCCCCAGTCAACGCTCAAAGAAAGATCTTTAACCGCATAGGAGCGGCCGCCATCAAATGTTTTAAAAACACGTGTTAGTTTGATCATGGTTTCTTTGATGGTCTGTCAGATGAGCCATTTGGATATGAATAATAAAAAATAGTTTAGAGGATAAAAATTATATTGATTTATTGATTTGTCTGCAATAGCATATTGTTTGAGCTATAAAATTTTTAACAGGAACAAAATAAAATGTCAACTCACAGCAGCGGCGAACTAAATACCATAGGCAAAAAATTGCCGTCTGATCATACAAAGCAGATTATCTTTTCAATCCGAAGGCTTATTCAGGCGAGCGAGCTCTATTCCAAAGAATTAAACAAAAAACATCAGATAAGTGCAGCACAACTCAACTGTATTTTAACACTTTATGAACATGGCCCTTTACCGCTCTCTCAAATCGCCAAGCATATGATGGTCAAATCCAGCACGGTCACCGGAGTTGTCGACCGCTTGGAAAAAAAAGGTCTTGCGGGACGGATGCGAAACTCTCCGGATCGCCGCGTGATTACCATCCAACTCACCGAAGCCGGAAAGAATTTGGCCCAAAATGCCCCGCCTCCCATCCAGCAAAAGATCATTGATGGTTTGAAACAAACTGAAAACGCCAAAAAAGAGCAGATCGTGAGTTCCTTAAACATGCTTACCGACATGCTTGACGTCCAGGATCTGGAGGTCAAATAGCACTTCAGATTTTATCTTTTTCTTGATCGCTCCGGCCCTCCTCAAACAGCCCAACCTGGATATTTATGCAAAAAAGACTTTACAAAAAATTTTTATTGGTATAATATTTTCAGCTAAAATAATTTAACCTAAAGTTATCCTGAGTGAGATATTGAGACCTTTAAAAAATGTTCGAATTTGTTCAAATTCAAGTCGAAGATCTCTGACCTTAAGTGTGGGGAACCTAAGATTTTAACCGTAAGAATACATTGAGTATTTCGAGGATTATAATCTTAGTTTGACGCAAAAATTGAGCAAAAGAGGATATTTTTTAAAGGTCTTATTTTTTGCAAAATAACCTTGCTGATACGAGGTGATCTTAAGATGGAAATCACATCGATCATAGAAAAAGATGCGTTGGCCAGGCTCTTGGGGGCTGACAAATTCGGCAATATTCCCCGTTCGACCTGCACGAAAATAGAAAAAATGGAAGCGGTATTTGACGAACTCATCGAACCTTCTTTGTACCACCAGAATATGGGGGTCGATTCAGTCAAAAAGGGAGCCGTTCATCTTGACCAAGGACCGGAATTTAAAAGCCCGAAACTTTCAAAAACGTTAAAGGGCTGCGAGGAAATCGTCTGTTATATTGTTACGTTAGGTGATGGCATTGAAGACGAGATCAACCGGCTTATGGACGAAAAGCATCTGGCAGAAGCATACATTTTGGACGCCATGGCGTCCGTAGCTGTTGATAATATGGTGTCAACGTTTCATCAGCGCATGAAAAACAAATATGAAAACCAGGAAAAACAGGTGACCTTATGCTTCAGCCCGGGTTATTGTGATTGGCCCATCACCGACCAGAAAAAGTTGTTTAGCATGTTCGATTCAAATGAGTTGGACGTTGAACTCACAGATTCCTGCTTCATGCAACCCCGCAAGTCTATTTCCGGTGTTTTCGGAATAACGGCGTACAATTCGAACCCATCCACCCAGTCCTATAATCCCTGCTTGGAGTGCAACCGAAAAAATTGTTCCGAGCGAAGAGACTCAGCCCATTAACCTTGGGCCAGATTTAATCTAATAAGGAGGTGTAGATGATCACGAGGAAAGGCTTGCCGGGGGGGCAGTACAAGCCTCTGGCCGATGAAGATATTATAAAAATACACAAAACCAGTCTGCGGATCTTTTCCGAAGTCGGCATACAGGTGAATTTTCCGGAAGCCTTAGAACTGTTTAAACAAGCCGGTGCCAATGTCGACGATGCCGCCAAAATTGCCAGGTTCGATCCGGATCTGGTTACAAAACTGATCGAATCGGCCCCTTCGGTTGTCCGCCTTTATGGAAGGGCTGATAATGGTGAGTTAGACTGTGAAATCGGCGGCAGCAATGTTTATATGGGAACCGGCGGAACCGCCCTGAATGTCCAAGATCCGGGCAGCACCGATGCGCGGCGATCAAAACTCGAAGACATTGTCAACATGGCCCGCCTGGTGGATGCCCTGGACAACATTCATTTTTACATGCTCAACGTATTCCCCAACGAACTGCCGGTTGAGAATGTAGATGTTAACCGCTTCGGCGCCGCTCTCAACAATACCCGCAAGCATATAATGGGCGGGGTTTATACGGTCGAAGGGGTCAGAAGTGTAATCAGAATGGCGGAAATCATCGCCGGTTCTTCGGAAAAACTAAAGAAGCGCCCCTTTATATCCATGGTAGCATGCAACATCAGTCCTTTTAAACTTGATCAAAGCTATGGCCAGCTTGCCATGGAGGTTGCAAAGCACGGTATACCTGTGGTCGTACCGGCAGAGCCGCTTTGCGGTGCGACGGCCCCCATTACCTTGGCCGGCAATCTGGTCGTGCTGAACGTGGATACGCTAATCGGTGTGATGCTCACCCAATTGGTTAACCCGGGCACTCCGGTATTATACGGGAGTGTCGCTTCGATTACCGATATGCGTGACATGAAGTACTTATCAGGCGCCGTGGAAATGGGCCTGCTGAATGCCGCTGCAGCCCAGATGGCCCGCTTTTACAACCTTCCCTTGTATTCCACAGCCGGCATGTCTGATGCCAAAACCAATGATACCCAGGCCGGCTATGAATCGGCATTGACCGGTTTAATGGTGGCGCTGGCCGGCGGCAACTTTATTCATGACGCCGCCGGTTTTATTGAGTTTTGCATGACCGCCTCATACGACAAACTGGTAATAGACAATGAAATCATAGGGATGGTTATGCGGGCTGTGGAAGGAATCCAGGTAAACGATGAAACCCTGGCTTTCGATGTTTTGAAGAAAGCGGGGCCGGGCGGCCATTTTGTTTCCAACCGCCATACGCGCAAATTTATGCGCACCGAACTGTATCAGCCTCAGCTCAGTGACAGGAATAACCGGCAAGACTGGGAAAGAGACGGTGCCAAATCAGCCCGGGCTCGAGCGACAGAAATAGTCGGAGAAATTCTGGCAAAGCCTGAAATACCTATTCTTTCTTCTGAAATACGCACCGAGATCCGCAAGGAGATCCCCGGGCTGCAAGAGGGCATAATGTAATGGAGGTAAGCGTTTATGATCATCATTGGGGAAAAAATTAACGCCACCCTGGATGCTGTAAAAACAATAATATTAAATCGTGATACCAAAAGTCTTTTAGATTTAACCCAAAAGCAGACAGCTGCCGGCGCTGATTATATTGATGTCAATATCGGCACCGGCGTGGGATCACAGGCAGATGAAATCCGATCCATCAAATGGGCGATAGAAAGCATTCAAGGCCACGTCGCAACACCGCTTTGCATTGACAGTGCCGATCCAAAGGTGATTGCTGCCGGCCTTGAAACTTTAAACGGTAAACCTTCCATGATCAATTCGGCCAAAGCCGAGAAGCACAGCCTGGAGGCGGTGGTCCCGCTTGCCGCCCAACATGATTCATTATTAATTGCCCTGGCCATGGACGAAGACGGCATTGCAAATACGGTGGATGGCCGGCTGCCATCCTGTGAAAAAATTTGTAACGCCTGCCAAAAGTACGGCATTCCGTTTGAAAATCTTTATATTGATCCTTTGGTTATGCCGATCAGCACCGATATAAACTCAGGATTGGTCACCCTTGAAACCATTTTCGCCATTAAGAAAAGTTTTCCCGGCGCTAAAACGGTGACCGGTCTTTCAAATGTTTCTTACGGTCTGCCCCAACGACGCAGGCTCAATATCGCTTTTTTACACATGTGCATCTTTGCAGGGCTTGATGCCGCCATTGTCGATCCTTTGGATCAAGAATTGACGGCCGCGATAAAAACCGCAGAAGTCCTGGCCGGCAAGGACCGTTACTGCCGGCGGTACATGCGGGCCTATAGAACGTAAATAGAGGAGGATATCGTGATTGAATTATTTAGACCGGGGGTATTGGTAAAGCCTTATGAACGCTTAAGCCGTGATCAGTTGCAATGGCTGGATCAAGCATCACTGAACATTTTGTCTGATCCGGGCGTTTGGTGTTACAGCGAGCGGGCGGCCCGGCTTTTCAAAGAGCATGGCGCTAAAGTTCGAGAAGAGGATGCCCCCGGGGCTAAATGCTGGCGGGTAAGCTTTCCGGGCGGGCTTGTTAAAGAAGCCGTTGCCAAGGCTCCCTCACGCCTTGTTTTAGGCGCCCGCAAACCGGAAAATCGCCTGCTTCTCGACACTGAAGTTCCCAGAGTCTATTTTGGAACAGGATCGGAAGCCAATATATGGCTCGAAACCGAATTGGAAGATTTTGTCAGTGAAAAAGACAGCACCCTCAAAACAAAAGTGCCTCGCTATACAGAGATCAGGGGCAGCACGGCCTTACTGAGCCGCGCGGCCAAGCTCTGTGAACAACTCGAGCATCTGGATTTCTTTATCCGGCCGCTGAACATTCAGGACCCTGAGATTACCTCCGACAACCATGATGTTAATAAATTCTTTGCCAGCCTGAACAATATCACCAAGCATGTGCAGGCCGGTCTGACCAGCCTGGCACGTTTCAAAGATGTTGTAACCATGGCAGAAATCATTGCAGGAGGTAAAAAGGCGTTAAGAGACAATCCAATCATTTCTTTTATTGCCTGTGTCTTTAAAAGCCCGCTGCAAATTGTGGATGACACCGCTGAAAAGGTTTTTGCCATTGTCGAATCGGGGTTGCCTCTTGTCATTTCTTCTTCGCCCCAGGGAGGATCGTCAGCACCCATCCAGGAGGCCGGCATGGTCGCCCAGATCAACGCCGAGATTCTGGCCGGGGTTACACTGACGCAACTCATCAGAGAAGGTGCGCCGGTTCTTTATGGCAGCGTTCCGGTTCGGGCTCGGCTGGATGATCTTCATGACCTTTATGGCTGCCCTGAATTCAACCAGTATAATATCGACTGCGTTCAGTTGGCGCGCCATTATAAAATCCCATGCTATTCCACTGCCGGCGTAGGCGATGCCAAAGTGCCGGGCATGCAGGCTATGTTTGAGAAACTGTTTACCCATCTTTACATGGCAACCAGCGGCGCACAATATATCCACTATGCGTTTGGTCTTTTGGACCGCACCAACTGTTTCTGCCCGCTGCAGGCTGTTCTTGACAATGAACAGGTCGGGAAGATCAAACATTGTCTTCGAGCGCCCAAGGTCTCCTTGCAAGATACCGATGATGCCGTTAAAATGGTAAAAAAAGTGATGGCCTCCAGCCACCGGCTTTTTGCCCGCCACGCTCGCAAAGCCATGCACAGCGGAGATATATCCAGCCCTTATCAGTTCGAAACCAAAGATAAGAAAGACAACGTCATTGAAAACGCACTTGAGTATATGGCTCGTCTGGAAGCTGAACCGGCCCCTCACCTGGACTCGGATGTGGTGAATGACATATATAATAAGGTGCCGGGCCTTCTGCCGGGTCTAAAAACAGCATAATCAGACAATTAATTGGGAGGAATGATTAATGAATACCAGCGAACTTCTTGAAAAGATTGCATTCAATGTAATTCAGGGAAGAGTGGAAGCTGAAGATGACGGCTTTGATCCGGGCCTGGAAGGACGGCCGGCGGTAACAGAGCTGGTAACCGAAGCTTTGAATCAAAATATAGACCCCAAAAAGATATTGATGGAATCATTAACCGAATCCATGGAAACAGTGGGTGAAAAATTTGAAAAAAAAGAATACTTGATTCCGGACATGCTGGCCTCTGCCGAATGTGTGGGAGTTGCCATGGATTTATTGGCGCCTCATTTGATCAAGGCGGGCGTTGAAAGCAAGGGTAAGTTTGTAATTGCCACCGTAAAAGGTGATCTTCATGACATCGGCAAAAATATTGTAGCCATCATGCTCAAGGGGGCGGGATACCAGGTCATTGATCTGGGTACGGATGTCTCTGTGGACCGTATCACGACCACGGTCAAGGAAAAGCAGGCATCTTTTCTGGGCCTTTCGGCGTTGTTGACCACCACCATGCGCGTTATGGGTGAGGTTGTTCAAAAACTGAAAGAAGAAGGGATTCGTGACCGCGTCAAGGTCCTTGTCGGCGGCGCCCCCACATCCATCGAATTTGCGAGAAAGATCGGAGCCGATGCGTATTGTAAAGATGCGTTTCAGGCCCTTGAGATTATGAAAAAATAGAAAGTTCGCCATGATATATTGTTTTGGCCGGAAAATCCGGGAGAGGAGAAATCATGGGAGAAAAGGGAGAGAAGAAGGCGTATACACAGGCACACAGCACGGGAAAATATGAAAAAGCAAGCGGACTGACCGGAAAATATGACAACGTTCGAAGGTTTTGGGAAGATCAAAACACGGCTATTTTTCTGCGCCCGGCACTGAACAATCTGGTGGAACAAAAGAAAAGAAACCTTGAAAGAATACGTATTCTTGACCTGGGTTGCGGCAGCGCGGACGGATACGACCTGTTGATGAATGTAACTACCAAAGATCCCGGTATTTTCGATTACATCACCGCTGCCATTACACCGGACATGCTTCAAGAATATGTTGGGATCGACATTAACCCCGATCTTCTTCAGCAGGCCGAAGAATACATTGGTCAGCTTCCAAAAACACGGTTTATTCAAGCAGACCTTTCAAACGGCCTGACAGAAAAGATAACCGAAAATCCCCCTTTTGATATATATTTTACCTCCTACGGCACTTTCTCACACTTCCATGATCATCAGTCCGTGAAAATTATTGCCGATATTGCCAGGCATGCACCGGAACGGGCGATTTTTATGGGGGACTGGCTGGGTCGTTATACCTGTGAATGGCAGGATCTGTGGCATCATCCGGTTGACGAAGAATATTTCATGGATTATCGCATTTCCTATATTTATCCTGAGGAAGAACGGGATCAAATGGAGATTTCATCCTTTCCGTTACGATTGATAATAAAAGATGAAATTATGAAAATTATTGACCGGGCGTCACAGGAATCAGGGGTTACGATTGAGCCGATCAAGTTTTTTGATCGTTCCATATACATCGGTCGCCACATGGATACCAGAGACTACAACGCCGATTGCCCAAAGTTGCGGTTTCCGGTGAATTCACTCTTTGAGGGATATGTTCGTACGGATCTTGAAAGCCTTTTGGTCGACTATGTTCCCCGACCGGGGTTTGATCATCTGAACAACTTTTTCGAAATGTTTTTCATGTGCTGCAACACCTTGGTAAACTATACTATTTCACTGCTCAGCAATTATGATACAGAAGATGAAAAACTAAATGATGTTCCGAAAATTATGCCCTATTATCCGGACTCTCTTAAAGAAGCCATGGAAGCCATGCGCAGAGTCATTGAAGGGGTAGGATGGGTACCCTGGGGCGATGTTCGGGCCAATGTCATAGAGCCGCACCTTGGCTTTTCTCTTCGCAAGCTCGAAACGGATCTTCAGCCCGGCACAGGATTTGGACACGGAATAGTGGGAATCTTCGAAATACGAAAATAAAACAGAAGCCAGAAAGCACAGTACCCGTTGCCCAGAGGCGAAACTTCGATCTCGTGAAGAATGCCACTATCATCGACTCTTTTTGGATTCCTATGAAAATCCGGAAGCCGTGTTTTCAAATGTGGCCCGTTGGGCAGATCGTCCGGCAGGGATCACAAACTGCTAATGCCTGCAAAGTAATAGGTTGATGATAAATTCAGGGTATAAAACTTAAAACAGAATTAAAATGATAGAGTTCACAGAACAATATTAGGAGATTGTATGAGTGGTTTGATTGTTGCTTTCGGCCGTCCGGATTCTTTGAAGATCGAGGAAATGTTTGACAAAATACGTTACCGCGGACCTTATCTTTCGGGAATTACCATAAACAATAGAGCAATCATGGCCCAAAACTATCTGAGAGCCGACCGCCCGGAGGCGCATCCGGAAAACGATCCAGTACCTGTCACCGGTTCAGGGGATGAAAAAAGCTACATTTGTTATGACGGTCAAATGGGCAATATCAACGATCTGTGTAACACTCACGGAATCACGCACGGTCCTTTCAAAGAAGAACGGTTGATGCTGCATCTTTTCCAAAAGTATGGCCCTAATATGCTCTCCTATTTGGATGATGCTGTTTTCGCTTTTGTGATTTCTGACGGTGAAAACCTGTTTGCAGCCCGAGATCTTTTGGGTATCAAAACACTCTTTTACGGATACAAAGACGGCACCCTTTATTTGACAAGCGAACTTAAAAGCCTGATAACCGTTACCGACAATGTCTATGAATTTCCCTCCGGGCACTACATGGACAGCAGTGGAAACCTTACCCGTTATGCCGAGCTTCCCAAGGTCCCGCCGGATGAGTTGCACACAGATCTCGATCAAATGTTGGAAGATATCCGCAACATCATCCAAAGGAGCCTGCGGTCACGGGTGGATTTTTCCGTGCCGACGGCCGGCTTGCTCAGCGGAGGGATGGACAGCAGTGTCATCAACTTGTTGGCGAGCGATTTTTATCAAGAAGCCTCCGGAAACAACGCCCGATTAAAAACCTTTGCCTTGGGCGTGGGAGAAAGTGAAGACATTCAAAACGCCCGGTTGCTGGCCAGGCACATTAACTCCGATCACCATGAGCTTATCGTAGATCTTAACGATATTTTAGAAGTTCTTCCGGAAGTCATCTATTATCTGGAGTCTTTTGATCCTTCTCTGGTCCGAAGTTCGGTTTCCAACTATCTTATTTCCAAATACGCCAAAGACCAGGGTGTCGAACTCCTTCTTTCCGGAGAAGGCGGGGACGAAATTTTCTGCGGCTATCTATACCTTAAAGAATTTCCAGTTGAAGAATTGTTCAGACGCCAGATGGAGTGCATCGAGTTTTTACACAATAACGCTTCTTTAAGGCTGGACCGCATGAACCATTGTAATTCTTTACGCGTGGTTGCGCCGCTGATATCCGGGGAACTCTTTCGTTATGCTTTAGCTATTCCTTCGGAATACAAACAAAAGCCCGAAGAGGGCCAGAAAATCGAAAAGTGGATTTTCCGAAAAGCCTTCGAACACATGCTGCCCGATACCATCGTATGGCGCCTGAAGCAGGAATTTTCTCAAGGCTCCGGTTCGGCGGATGTTCTTCCGTCATACTTTGAAGAGACCGTTGACGAACAAGCGTTAAAAGCCGCCCAGGCCGATCACCCTATTATCAGGAGCAAGGAAGAGCTTTTTTATTTTAATATCTTTAAAGAGCATTTTGGCAGCGGGCGGGCAATAGACACGGTCGGCCAGTGGATTCGATTATAGCTGATAGGGATGACCGAGTATATTCTATCTGGGTTTTATCAAAACATACCACAAACCCTCTTAAAAAAATACAAATAACACCCAATTACGGCATCGCGATCTTCCTCAAAAGGTGCTGCTCATTTCGCTTTTAGCGGGATCGCGCTTTTTCGTCGGTCCAGGCCCTTTTAGATAATCCGTTCTTTTTAATTGACATTCAAACAATACAACGAATAGTTTTGATATAGAAAGAGGGGTTAAACATGCTTATCGTTGGAGAAAATATCAACACCAGTCGAAGGGGCATTGCCGAAGCGGTTGAAAAACAAGATGCTGAATTTATCGTTCAAGCAGCAAAAAACCAGGCAGATGCCGGTGCTGATTTCATTGATGTAAACGCCGGAACGTTTGTAGATCGGGAAACCGAATATCTATGCTGGCTGGTAAAGACGGTTCAAGATGCCGTTGATCTGCCCCTGTGTCTGGACAGCCCCAGCCCTGATGCGCTGTCTGAAGCCATCAAACACCACCGGGGCGAGCCGATGATCAATTCGATTTCACTTGAAAAAGATCGTTTCGATGCCATGCTGCCGATTGTAACCGCCCAGCCCTGCCGGATCGTTGCCCTGTGTATGACAGAAACGGCCATGCCGGTTACCATTCAAGAGCGGGTTCAAGCTGCGGGAGAATTGATCCACAGGTTGACGGCAGAGGGAGTGGCCCCCACGAACATTTATATCGATCCCCTGGTGCAGCCGGTCTCCGTCGACACACGCATGGGAAACGCCGTCCTGGGTGCCATTAAAACGATCATGAATGATTTTCCCGGAGTTAACACCATTTGCGGCCTTTCAAATATCTCGTACGGCCTTCCGATGCGTCGCTTGATCAACAGCACCTTTCTGTCGCTGTGCATCCTCCAGGGGCTGTCCGCCGCAATTTTAGACCCCACAGACAAACGTCTCATGGCAAACCTGCTGTCTACCCGGATGATCCTTGGCAAAGATGAATACTGCGCCGACTTTATCGATGCCTATCAAAACGGCATACTTATAAAAGATTAACCGGAAGTAATTCAAAAAGGGAGAAAACCGATGAGTTACCAAACACTGTTGGATGCGGTTATCAAAGGAGATATCAAAACGGCAACGGAGGAAACCCTTAAAGCTGTTGATGCCGGCGGAAATGCCCAGGACATTCTTGATCAGGGGCTTATAGAAGCCATGAATATTGTGGGCGACAAATTTTCCAAAGGTGCCATGTTTGTTCCCCAAATGCTGCGCTCCGCCAAAACCATGCAGGAATGTGTCGAGGCGTTAAAACCGCACTTTCAGGAAAACGCCATGACAACCAAAGGTAAAATCGTTATCGGAACCGTCAAAGGCGATTTACACGACATCGGTAAAAACCTTGTGAGGATGATGCTGGAAGGTGCCGGTTTCAGTATCATTGATCTTGGAGTCGATGTCCCACCGGAAGTCTTTGTTGATAAAATCAAAGAAGCCAAGGCCGATGTTCTGGGCATGTCGGCACTGCTCTCCACCACCATGCCTTCCATGACTAAAACGATCAAGGCGTTAGTTGATTCCGGCCTGAGGGACACCGTGAAAGTCATCGTCGGCGGTGCACCGGTTACAAGAAAGTATGCCGAGGATATCGGGGCGGATTCTTACGCACCGGATGCCGGCTCAGCGGTCCTTGAAGCCAAAAAGCTTCTCAATATATCTTGAGATGATTGTAACCGTTCACAGGTTCAGAGGTTCAGGGTTCAAAGGTTTTCCCGCCTTTGGCGGCACTGTAGGCGACCATGGCTAAAGGTTCGGGGATAGTTAGTAAAGGTAAACGAAAAAACAACCCTGAACTTTTGACCTGTGAACCTGGAACCGATCAGTTTAGGAAGGAGATACCATGGAACCCGGTCCTATCCCCACATTTCAACCAAGGCTAAAAGTTCTTAACCGCCGGCAGGCGCTGGCGATTCACACAGCGGCCCTTGAAATTCTTGAAAAGATCGGCATAAAGATGGAACATGCCGAGTGCCTTGAAATGCTTGACGCCGCCGGCGGCAGCGTGTTTGATAAAGACTGGATACGATTGCCCGCCTATCTGGCCGAAGAAGCCATCCGATCCGCACCGCGCCAGATCGCCCTTTATGATCAGCACGGTCATAAAACCATGCCCCTGGTAGATGAAAATTCGTTCTACGGCACTGGTTCCGATACCACCTTCACCCTCGATCTGGAAACCGGAGAGCGGCGCAGATGTGTCCTTGCAGATACCGGCAACTTTGCTAAGCTTGTGGACGGTCTCGAAAACATTTCCTTTGCCATGTCCATGGGAAACCCCGAGGATGTTTCCAACGTCGATTATATCTATGTTTACGCGTTTGCTGAAATGGTAAAAAATACCAACAAGCCGATCGTGTTTATCGCCGACCGCGGCGAGGACATCGCCAAAATTCACGAAATTGCCTGCATGGTGGCCGGCGGTGAAGACCGGCTGCGCCAAAAACCGTTTCTTTTGAATTATTCGGAAGCCATCAGTCCGTTGCGCTTTCCCGCACATGTCATGGACAGGCTTCTTTTTTGCGCCCGAAAAGGGATCCCCATTTGCCTGCCCTCGGGCTCAAACGCCGGCGGCGGGGCACCGGTAACCCTTGCAGGAGCGATGGCCATGGGAATCGCTGAAAACCTGGCGGGACTGATTGTACATCAGCTTGCCGGCAAGGGGTCACCGTTTCTATTCGGCCCCAACGTCAGCGCACTTGACATGAAGTCCGCCGTTGTATCCTACGGTTGCCCTGAATGGAGCCTGACCCAGGCGGCTTTAGCGGATATGCGTGACGAAATATACGGTCTGCCCATTTGGTCGTTTGCAGGGGCATCGGATTCCAAAGTGGTGGATGCCCAGGCCGGCGCCGAAGCCATGTTTTCAATTATTACCGCCATGCTCTCCCGTTGCAATCTTATCCATGATAACGGATATCTCGAGTATGGCAGCACGTCCTCCCTTGAAATGGTCACCATGGCCAATGAATGGGTTGCCATGGCGCGTTTTTTCACCCACGGTATTCCGGTCAATGAATCCACCCTGGCTCTGGACGCATTGGAAAGGGTTAAAAATGCAGGCCCCCAGGCATTCTTTTTAATGGATGACCACACATTTGAGAACTTTGAGCAGGCGCTTTTTCTTCCCAAGCTTCTGGACCGCAGCCGCTACGATACCTGGGAAGACGAAGGGTCAAAGGATCTTTACACGCGCAGTAATGAAGCGGCCAAACGGATTCTTGACGAACATCAGGTGACGCCCAAAGATGACGGCGTACTAAAAGAGATCGACGACCTTTTAAACGCTTTATAATTAGAGGCTGTTTCAAATTGCTTACTATCGCTGAAATCGACAAAATCGACCGGGCCGGACGCAGAATACTAAAACGCGTGGGGGTTAAGATACTCGACCGCCACACCCTAAAGATGCTCAAGATTGCCGGAGCCAGAGTCGATGTCAAGGCTGATCGGGCCTGTTTTTCCGGAAGGTGGCTTGACAAAGTGATTGCAAAGGCCCCGAAGCAATTCACCCTCTACTCCCGCGACGGTAAAAATGATCTGCACCTTGGATCGGGCAATGTTTATTTTGGAAATGGCGGCCGTGTGTTTCAGATTCTGGATATGGGCACCGGGGGGTACCGCCCGACCATCCTAAAAGACGTGATCAACACCGCACATCTTGTCGATCGTCTCGACAACATCCGATTTTATATTATTGCCTGTCAGGCCCACGATCTGAACCCCGAGTTCTATCATCTGAATGATTTTTTTCATGCCTTCAGCAATACCACCAAGCATGTCATGGGGGGGTGTGATACGATCGAGGGTGTTCGGCAATTGTGGCAACTGGCCAGTTTCATGGCAGGCGGGGAAAAACAGCTAAAAGAACGCCCTTTTGTTTCCATGATCACCAATCCTATAAGCCCGCTCACCTTAGATGCCAACACACTTAAAATACTAGAGTTTTGTGCCTTAAACGGCATTCCGACCACCTGTGCCCCGGCGCCCATTGCAGGCGCTACCTCTCCGGCGACCCTGGCGGGCACCCTTGCCCAGTTGCATGCGGAGGCCTTGGCAGGCGTTGCAATTGCTCAAGTATTTAGTCCCGGCGCCCGGGTGCTGTACGGCGCCGTTCCAACCGCTATGGACCTGCGTACCATGGATCTTACCATGGGCTCGGTTGAAACCGCCATGTTGAATGCCTGCGCCGTCCATTTGGCAAAACGTTACAACCTGCCGATTTATGCATCTGCAGGAGTGACGGATGCCAAAATCCCCGATATTCAATCAGGTTTTGAAAAAGGCGTTTCTTATTTGCTGGTCGCAATGGCCGGGGCCGATTATGTTCATCTGGCCGCCGGAATCCTGGATTCCGGCAATTCGATCTCTTACGAACAATTCATCATTGACAATGAGATCCTGGGGATGGTCCACCGATTGATCAGCGGCGTTGACGTAGACAAAGAAACCCTCGCCGTTGACATCATCGAAAACGTGGGGCCCGGTGGCAACTACGTTACGGAAGAGCACACGGTTAAGCATATGTTCAGACAGTTCTTTTACCCCACGCTTGCTATTCG
>JAQYVT010000125.1 GCA_030145345.1 Desulfobacterales bacterium | reverse complement strand
TCGATGCCCACCCACATGTCCTTGCCGGCCTGCCAGGTTCCCATAATGATCGAAGATATTTTAATATTGGAAGTGCCAAGCATACGAAATTCCATAATGACCTCCATGAAAGGGTTCAGGGTTTTGGGGCCAGGGGCCAGGTGTCAGGGGTCTGGGTTCTGAGTTCTGAGTTCCTGATTCCTCTTTCCTGTTTTCTATTTCCTAATTCCTCTTTCCTAATTCCTGGTTTCAGGTGTCAGGTGTCAGGTGTCAGGGTTTGGGTCCCGGGTTCAGGGCTCCGCACGCCACGCCGTGATGCCCTACCCTCCTCCGCCTCCGCCGCCACCCGAGCCGGATCCGGGCGGAGAAGAAGACGCGGAAATGGCATGGATATCTCCATTTACCGGGTTGACGTTCCCGGTAAACGGGCCATGGTAAAGAGATCACATCGATGGTGACTTTCTAACACGATTTTTAGCGGATGTTGTTGAAGATTGCAACTCTTGTTTTCGAGGATCGGAATATACGCCGGTTCCCCAATGCCCCTGGGTCTCCAATTCCCAAACAGATTCTGTACGACGTTTGCCAAACTTTCAGATCTTTCGAATTCTTAAGCATTTTTATCCGCCTGTTTTGTGGCGGGTCACTCGAATCCATGCCCGAGGCAGGCAAGCCTTGGACCCTCGACCCCCTTATCATCATCTCTTTTGGAGATGATCCGTATTTTTATATTGCCAATACGGGGCGTTTGATGTAACCTGATCTGAACGTTTCAAATTGTAACATCACAATTTGAAACCCTCCGGGATTTCCGATCGTGCCGCACCTCCCCGAAAATGCGGGATCTTCGATCGGCGTTGAAGCGCATTTGCAATCGCCCACAATGGCTTCATGCGCTTCGTCTTGAATCTGCGGCAACCTCGAAAATCGCTCCAATTAGGTATCGATAAACAATGAACCGAAAACCATTCACCCGGGCAACGAACATGAAGGCCATAATCATCCTTATACCCGAGGTCACTATACACTGAATATCAAAACCCCATTTCTGTTAGGAGATGGGGTTTTTTGTCCGTTCAGCGATCTCTTATCAAATAACCGGTTCGTAAACACAAAACATATGCCTGATCCGGCGAAGGAGAAACACCATGCGAATTAAAAGAAAATTCCTGTCCGTATTTATTGCTGCAAGCCTGCTGCTTTTTATAAAGCCTGCATTGGCCGAAGACTGGGAAAAATTCAGCCTCGATCTCGGGTATTTTATTTCCAATGTGAATACCGACCTTCGCATCGGTTCCGGATTGGGGGTGTCCATCGACGTTGAAGACCTCCTCGGGTTAGACACCACGAATTCGGTATTTAGAGTGGGAGCCTTATGGCGCTTTACGGACAATCGTCGACACAGGCTCGATTTACAATGGTTCTCATTTCGTCGTGACGGTTCTAAAAGTATTCTAGACGATATTAAATACAAGGATAAGGACGGAATTGAACAAATTATCCAGGCGGGCACTCAAGTAGAGAGCTTTTTTGACCTTGATATTTATCAGGCCGCTTACAGCTACTCATTTTTCCAGGATGATCGGGTGGATCTCGCTGCCTCGATTGGCCTGTATGTCATGCCGATTCATTTTGGGCTCAAAGCCACCGGGCTTGTGGATGTGGATGAAACCGAAAGATTTACTGCACCGCTGCCGACCCTTGGACTCCGGGCAGATTTTGCAATTACCCCCGAATGGTATTTCAGATCCGGTTTACAGGTATTCTATTTGGAGATCGGTGAATTCACAGGTTCAATCCTGGAAACACATGTTGCTGTCGAGTATCTTCCCTGGAAAAATTTGGGCTTCGGTCTTGGCTTCGATGGACTTATTGTTAGGGTTGATTCAGATGGAGAAGACTATCCCGGGATCGATTTCAAAGGTGAGGTTAATTTTGATTACAGGGGCCTATTGCTGTATACCAAGATCTATTTTTAGGGCCATAATCAAAGGTCTACAGCGTCAAAACGCAGGGTCATTGCTGACCCTGCGTGTGTAACATCTCAACAAACAGACAATTATTTCACCGCTTCCTTCAATGCCTTTGCTGCGGAAAACTTTGGCACCTTGCTTGCCGCAATAGATATCTCTTCTCCTGTCTGAGGATTCCTGCCTTTACGCGCCTTCCTTTCAGACACTTTAAACGTGCCGAATCCAATCAAGGATACAGAGTCTCCTTTTCCCAATGCCTGGGTAATGCTTGAGAGAACACAGTCCACAGCCGCCTGAGCATCCTTTTTGGTGTTCAGGACCTTTGAAACCTCGTTGACGATATCGCCTTTGTTCATGCTTTTTCTCCTTTCTTGTCAATATTACAGTATCGTTCAGAAACTATATCGGTTCCCTTTTTAAAGATTTAATATACCCCCGCCCGATTTTAAAACCGTTGTTCGGTGTTATTTTTTCCAGGGGTCGGGGAGTTTTTTATGGGTTAAAGAATCGTAAACAACCAACGGATTTCAATATAAAAACAATGGTACGTCTTGAAACCGACACTCGATCGCTGTTGAAATGTTTCGGTATCCGTCTGTTATTTAATACGATCCCTAAACCACGTGTCACTCACTAATAGCGTCGTCCGCCGCCGCCCTGTCCGCCGCCGCCCTGTCTTCCGCCGCTCCGACTTCCGCCGCCACGCCCGTATCCTCCGGGCCTTCCGCCACCTCGACGGCCTTCAGGGCGAGGGCGGGCTTCATTGACATTCAGGTTTCGGCCTTTCAAATCTTTGCCATTCAAGCCTTCGATTGCAGACTGTGCTTCAGATTTAGCGGGCATCTCCACAAATCCAAACCCTTTTGATCTGCCAGTGTAATTGTCTTTTATAACCTTGACGGTATCGACCGCTCCAAAGATCTCAAAAGCTTTTTTTAAATCCGCTTCGGTTACCTCATACGATAGATTCCCTACGTAAATATTCATTCTGATCTCCTTCTAATAAAGATACTTTTAAAGGTTAAAAATCTTGGCTTTAAGACCGCTATCAAATGAATATCACTGCAAATAACGTTTGCAAATGCGGTTCATTATCGTCATTAAACTCATGTTGCCCTGTTATTTATTCAACGATAGGGTTAACGCAGGAAGCATAACTTCTTCGAGTCTCAGTCTTTGCCTTTCGATGATCTCTCTGTCTTTTACGCGATCAAATTTGATCATTTCCCCAAAACGAAGAAACACCTTGCTAAAGGGTTTTGGCAAAATAAATTTGTCCCAACTGTTGAAATACCATGCTTTTTCTGCAGAAACAGAAAAAGGAACGATTACGGCATCGGCCGCATGTGCTAAACGGATTGTACCCGCCTTAACAATACCTGAAGGCCCTCTAGGTCCATCTACAATATGGACTGCCAGTTTTTTCTCCTTTAAAAGGGCAATCATTTTCTTTAACGCCCCCATCCCACCTTTTGAAGAAGAACCCCGAACCGGATTCCAGCCATTGCGCACAGCCATCTTGGCGACGATTTCACCGTCTCTGCTCTGACTAATCATGATACTCGGGTTGAAGGTTTTATAGTTCTTAAACGGACGAACCGCCGAAAAAAATTGTTGGTGCCAAGTGCAAAGCAAAACAACACCGCCATTTCTTCTATAATCCATCCAGTCTTGATCATTTTCAATCTTTAAACGAAATGTCCACGAATAAAACAAAATTAATCGATAAAAGAAAGAAACGAAGGCCTCTGACACAAGAAAGCGATCCAGCTTTATTCGCAAGATGGTGCACTCCTTATCGCTAATGGCACGTATTAAGATAGAAAAGTATGGTGCGTTTCCAAATTAATAGGATTTGAGGGGTTGTAAGTTGACGGCTTGTTTGCCTTTAGAGGTTTCTTTTAATTCAAAAGATACAGGGTCACCCTTTTGTAAACCGAAATGCCCAAAGTCCTTGATACCCGATTTATGAACAAAAACAACGCCATTATCTTCAGTGTATATAAAACCATAGCCTTTTTTTTCACTGTACGATTTGATAGTACCTTCCATCTAATGTTTTTCCTTTCCTTGCATCTTGTGCAAATGCTCAGGAGGTCACTTTGAAAAAGGGCCAAAAAAGAGAGGTTCTTTGGACAGACTCCAAAATAAATACCAGAAATATACACAAGCAGTGAATGGTAGAATTAGTTAGGTCTTAAATTAATCCATTCGTAATAACAAGTCAATAGTGTGACCGGAAAAAACATCCGGTTTTTGGTTATGAATCATCGTCGTGATCGACAATTCATTCCAGATTACGTGTGAAAAGACCCAACGAACGCCGGTTAACTTCATCCGTGACCACGCCATTAAGGACGGGGTCACGCCTTGGAGGACATCGGACATCTTCAAATATACTTGACCGTATGCTCACTTTCGCTCAATGAGGGTTAAGCGATTGAAACGGTCGATTTTATAACCAAAATCAAAGTTAGTGTCCATCCACAATTGTTAAATGGACACGATGCGTTTCCAATTCATAAATGAGGAATTTTTGTCTGGATCAAGGCCGCCCCAGTTAAATGTGCTTCGCCCCGATGAAATCGGCGTTGCATTCCATTGGGCAAGCATTTCACGGGGCAGGCACAAGGGTTTTCGGTGAGGCATACTCCCTGTATGCCGCAGCCGGAAACCCTCGGAGAACGCAGATCCGGGCAAAAAGGGCCATTTATGGATGGAAACTAGTTAAGAATCCGGGCCCAGAGGAGAACCGGCTTGGATTTCACCCCATAGGGGTGTGATTAACATCTTATTGCATATATCGTAAAACCCACAAACGATGACACGGGCAACCCCTGTTGAATGGATTTGGCCTCCAGAAAACAATAACCAATGCCAACCACAACCTTTGGATCAATTATGGATAGAATACGGCCACAAATTAACCATTTAACGGCGGGATAAAAGATGAGACCTGAGATTCCCCCTCTGGCCCTGTAAGCCAATCTTCCTTCGTATATTTTTTCGGTGAGTCTCAATCGTCCTCGGTGATACATTCATAAGTTCTGCTATCTTTTTGCTGGAGCTGCCATGCCGTATTAAATTGGCGATTCGGATTTCTGTGGGCGTTAGGTTTAAATATTTCAAAGACATTTGTCGCGTGAATGGAGATATGATTTCGTTCAGATTTAATTCGATTATACTCAAAAAACCTTCCTGTTGATCATCCAATTTGGTTTTTTTGATCTTTTCAAAATATGGCGCAACCAGCTTTATTACGTTTGTCATTACATTATCTTCTACTTCCGTTTTATCCTCTTGCCTTTTTTTCAATAAAACATTCATTGCCGTATTGATTTCCTCGAGACCTTTTGTCTGGACCTCCAACGCTCTGGTTCGTTTTTTCACACGACGTTCAAGCTCATTCTTGGCTTTATGAAGCGCTTTCTCAGCCCGAACTTTTTCGGTTATGTCCCTGGAGATTTCTAATACTGCAGTGGGTTTTCCCTCTTTATCTCTTAACGCTACATTAGCAGTACAGTGAAAAAAAATCGTTTTTCCATCCTGATCAATCACTTGAGTATCATGTTCATGAATTTTTCCATCCTGAAATGCCCTAAGCGTAATACAAGGATAAGGCTCACAGGGTTCTGTTCTTTTATGATATACTTCATAACATTTTTTCCCGATGATATCGTTTCCGAATATTTTCCCAGCGATTTCGTTGCCCCAGATAATATTTAAATTTTTATCCACCATGCTCATGTGATCGCCAACAGATGACAACATTGCACTTAACTTCGACCCGCTCTCACGTAATAACCCCTCCGCCTCCTTGCGTTTACTGATATCTCGATCAATACCTCTATAACCACAGAACTCACCATCAGAACCGAAGCTGGGGATTCCACTGGTTTCAAGAACCACAGGATGACCGTCTTTGTGAAGATTTATGTTCTCAAGACAATCAAACGGCTTCTGTGATGCAGCAATGGTATTAAAAATCTTGGAAACTCGATAGGCCTCGTCAGGGGACATTAGGTCGAACGGAGTCTTACCAAATATTTCTTCTGGCTCATAACCCAGTATGTCTTGAATTTTTGGGCTAACATAGGTGTAGAATCCATTTTTATCGACCTCCCAAATCCAGTCACTGGTTATTTCGGTTAAATTGCGGAATCGTTCCTCGCTCTCACGTAATAACCCCTCCGCCTGCTTGAGATCTGAAATATCCACAAGTACGCCGACAATACCCAGTATTTTCTTTCCATCACAGATCGGCGCAATGATATTATGGTAAAAGTTTTTCCCTCCGTCCAATCTATCGTACACCACTTCACTCGTAACGGTTTGTCCGGATAAGGCACGGCGGTTATTATCCATCCACAAATATTTTATTTTTTTATCTACCGGAAGATTCTCTAATGATTTTCCAATCAAATCCCCCCAATTTTTCTTGCAGATCGAGTTTTGAAAAACATAGCGGCCGTCCGGATCAACGACAAAAACATCAAAGGGTAAACTTTCAACGACGGCCTTAAACATCGCCTTGCTCTTGATCAGTTCTTTCTCGGTCTGGGCGAGCTTTTTGGCTTCTTTCTCCAACGCCTCAATCCTTTGTTCCAATTCTTCGCGGGTTGGTTTAGCGGCCATCAGGTTATCCTCCAATCGCTTTTAAATCAAAAAAGGCCCATAATCCGGTATCGTTGAATACCGTATATGAGCCTTAATGCCTCGCATAGGGACTGACCCCCGGATAATTATTATCGCTTTTGTTGATCATCATTTTCAAGGGTATTATACATGGGTCGGCCATCAATTTGCAAGCAGGGATTATTCCAAGGATACGGTTATACAAAAAGCATAATTTTAGGATGGGGTTTCCTTGGGTGAAATCGTGTCGGTATCTTCAATCCCAGGACACTAAAGGTTTCGAAGCGAAATCGAATGTTGTGGTTACCCCAACGTTGCAAACGTCGAAGATTCTGGGCCGAAGGTGAAGCCCCGGATGTTGGATCTGCCGGTTAATGGTTCAAGCTTGTCCACCAGGCCCCCTATTTCCTGCGTCAAGATGCGAACCCAATTGCGTTAATTTTTAATTAAACATTGATTTTATTGTTAGCCGCACTTAAAATCTTTGTTAATAAATATGGAATCTCCCTATTAGTTGTAGTTAACTAGGGAAATATAAGTGTTTCATCTCCAATTGAGCAGGTGTGTTCCCAAAGGGGTCAAGGGGTCAAGGGGTCAAGTGCAAATGCTTTAAAAAACACTGAAGGATCCAAGGGGTCGAGGGTCCAAGGATTCAAGTGAAAAGCAAAAAAATATTCAAATAAAGGAACCCATATTTTGTTGGCAGGGGATTTAGATTTAATTGAAAAAAGTGAATTGAGACCACTCAAAAAAGACATCGCAAAAATCGAAAGAATGTTAAAGGCGCTGAAAAAGTCTTTAGAAAACAAACCCTTGGATCCTTGGACCCTCTTCTCCAACTAAATTGGAGAAAAACCATAAATATTTCATGGGATAAAAAAATCCCTTCGGGTAACGTCGATGTACAGGATTCTAAAATAGAATAAGGAAGAGAGCATGGCAGCGAATACGGCGTTTGACAATGAGAAATACATCCAGGAGCAAATATCTGAAATCCTCGAACGTGCGAAAAAATTTGACAATAAGCTCTACCTTGAATTCGGCGGAAAGCTTTTGTTTGACTATCATGCGTCCCGGGTGTTGCCGGGTTATGATCCCAATGTAAAGTTGAAGCTTCTTCAAGCGTTAAAAGACAAGGCCGACATTCTGCTTTGCATTTATGCCGGCGATATCGAAAGGAAAAAAATGCGGGCCGATTTCGGTATCACCTACGATTCCGACGCCCTCAAACTCATCGACGATCTCCGGGGTTGGGGAATCGACGTTTTAGGCGTTGTAATTACCCGGTTCGAAAACCAGCCGTCGGCCCTGCAGTTTAAATATAAACTGGAAAGAAGAAACATTCGGGTTTACACCCATCAATACACCAAGGGGTATCCCACGGATATCGATCTGATCGTCAGCGATGAGGGATACGGCGCCAATGAATATATCGAAACCGATAACCCCCTGGTCATCGTCACCGGCCCCGGACCCGGCAGTGGAAAACTGGCCACCTCCCTTTCCCAGGTATACCATGAATACAAACGGGGCATTTTCGCGGGCTACGCCAAGTTCGAAACCTTCCCCATCTGGAGCCTGCCCCTCAAGCACCCGGTGAATGTGGCCTATGAAGCCGCCACCGCTGATATCAGGGATTTTAACCTGATCGATCCTTTTCATCTGGAGGCGTATAATCAGAAGACGGTTAACTACAATCGTGACGTGGAGGTGTTCCCGGTTCTGAAACGAATATTGAAAAAAATAAGGGGCGGCGAGCCATATTACAAATCCCCCACGGATATGGGGGTCAATCGCGCCGGCTTTGCCATCACGGACGATCCAGCAACACAGGAAGCTTCCAAACAGGAAGTCATTCGGCGCTATTTCCGCTATCGGTGCGAATATGTCATGGGTTTGACGGACAAGGAAACGGTTCAGCGGGTAGAACTTTTGGTTAAAGACTTCAACCTGGATCTGGAATACCGGCCAGTGGTCGAACCGGCACGCACCGCGGCCATAAAATGCCGAGAGAGCGGCCAGGGCAACGAAGGTATTTTTTGCGGAGCGGCCATCGACCTCGGAAACGGCAGCATCGTGACCGGATACAACTCACCGAAATTTCATGCAGCTTCAAGCCTTATTTTACGCGCCGTCAAGCATTTAGCCGAAATTCCGGACAGGATTAAATTGCTCCCCCCCAACATCGTCGAGTCGGTTCGAAATCTCAAAACCAAGGTGCTCAATGAAAAGACCCTCAGCCTCGACCTGGTGGAGGCCCTCATTGCCCTCAGCATCAGCGCAAACGGAAATCCCGCCGCCCAGTTGGCCATGGAAAAATTGGAGGAACTCCAGGGGTGTGAAGTCCATATGACCCATATCCCGACACCGGGGGATGAGGCCGGATTGAGACGACTCGGCGTGAACCTCACCAGTGACCCCAACTTTTCCACTAAAGATCTTTTTATCTCGTAACCCGCGCAGTTCAGGCGGTTGAATCTTTCACCTCAATTAGGGTTTCATTGACGTCAGACCGCTTCGATCGTTGAAGGGGGTTTCGGTGCGATGTTGTACGTGACACTGACGATGCCCGGCACATCGCGGATAATCTCCCCGGCGAGTTTCTCGAGAATTTTGAAAGAAAGCGGTGTCGGTGTTGCAACCCGCGCGTCGACACTCTCCCAGCAACGCACCTCGATCTGCTGACCAAAATCACGCATGCCGTCACGCATGCCGGTCACGCGGTCTTTGTGCAGGATTGCCATATACTGGAATGCGCCGGTGTCCTCGAGCAGGCGTTCGACCACAACGGTGGCCTTTCGAACGGTTTCGACGCGCTCGGGGGTTATTTCACCGATCACACGTGCCGCAAGTGCCGGACCCGGGAATGGAATGCGGTCAAAGGCCTCTGCCGGGAGCCCCAGCGCCTCGCCAACCTTTCTAACGCCGTCTTTGCGAAGCTGAATGAGCGGTTCGATGATGTGATAGCCAA
>JAQYVT010000124.1 GCA_030145345.1 Desulfobacterales bacterium | reverse complement strand
GCGATGGGCCATTTTTATAGAAATTCATTTAAAATAAATCTACCCAAGGGATATTATCTAAAAAGAATCTTGACACCCAAAATGCCGTAAGTCTACAAAAAGGAATATCCGATCTCAGAGCCCGGATTAATTTGTCAAGGACGTCTCTAACGTGAGAATTTTCGTAATCATATTTATAACAGCCGTTCAAATCATATCCGCCTCGCCTCGCCTCCAGGCTCAAGATATTATCGATGTCGGTAAATTTTCGGCCGCTGAACCGGGTGAAAAGTTGCCCGAAGGATGGCATCCTTTGACATTTAAAAATATAACGTCCCATACCCGTTATTCTCTGGTAAAAGACGGCGATACGGTGGTCGTCAAAGCTGTCAGCGAAGCATCTGCTTCGGGGTTAATCCGTAATATCAGGATTGATCCCCAAAAGTATCCGATCGTTCAGTGGCGCTGGAAGGTAATGAATGTTTACAAAAACAGTGATGTCACACAAAAGGATGGAGATGATTACCCGGTCAGAATTTATATTACATTTGAGTACGATCCCGGCAAAATAGGGTTCTTCGACAAGATAAAATATAATTTGGCCAAACAATTTTATGGTGAATATCCCCCGATCGGTGCGATTAATTACATCTGGGAAAGCAACGCCCCGATAGGAACCATCGCTCCAAATCCGTATACGGAGCGAAACAAGATGATCGTTGTCGAAAGCGGAAAAAAAGAACTCGATACGTGGATCACCGAAGAACGCAATATATTGGACGACTTTGTTGCCGCATTTGGCGAAACACCGCCGATGATATCGGGAATCGGCATCATGACGGATTCGGATAATACCCAAGAGTCCGCCACCGCTTTTTACGGAGATATACTGCTCAGGCAAAAATAACCCCTTCACATAACGTGTTTTCCCCATTTTGTTTGCGCTCATTTAGGGTAACGGTTTTGCTGAAATTATCCCGTTTTAAAACTTGGCCTTTAAAATGTTACAGACCATAAAACGATTTATAAAGCGCAAATCCAAAGCCCCGGACGATGCGATTCTATCCATTTTCGATCAGATCGAATCCTGGCGAACCGCCAATCGAAAAATGGCATGGAGTATCCAAGAGGCCGAATTCCATCGGATTGGAACACCGCCCCAATTAACGGACATAGACCGGCGCAACGGGTTTGTCGGTGTGCTTCTTTCCTACGGTTTTGGCCAGGACGGTCACGGCAATGCCGATGCGGTTCTCTCCGGCAAATTGGCCTGGGAATATGCGTGTAAACGTCGGAGGGTCAAGACATGGCAGTGTGAAAATATTCATTTTGACAGATCCGACCATTTCCGCTTGCGCCGGGAAGCGCCGCCCAGACCCAAAGGCTTCTATTTTTCAAAGATTCAGACCGGTGAAAGATACCAGAATTTGAAGGTGTCTCAACTTCTAAGGAAACTGGATGACGATACCTGCTGCGGCCCGGAAGGGATTCAGCTTTTAACCATCACGCATACCCATTTTACGGATAGGATGAACCATCGAAAAATGCCTTTTATGGCATTTGCGGATTACGATGTGGCGCCGCACGGGAGCGGTGATTTCTGCGACGCCTTGCAAATGTTTTGCAGTCAGGGTGTTCTGGGACTGGGTATTGGAAATGTGGATCTTAATTATCCCTTCTTCGGTATCCCCACCCTTCGTTTTTAACCCGGATTCCACCCAAATTTGTGTTGAGACCGATTATATGATACCGGATATATAGAGATATTTTAGAATCATCTCCAAAAGAATGGGTGATTCTAAAAGGATTCGAGTGAAATACTAAAACCTAAACCGAGCGTTTCAAATAGTGACAGGAATTTAAAATTTTAATAATTACAAATAAATATACATCGCTAAAATTGCGAATAGGTCTTATCCAATAGGTGAATGTTTTTATTCAAAAAAATTGTCACCATTTGAAACCCTTCGGGCTTGCCGAGTTTACCGGTCCTGCTATGTTGCAGGGCGCTTGCGGTAGCCGACTACAGCGGCACCCCCTGCGCCTTGCAGCTCCGGTAAACTCGACAACCGCTGAATTTAGGTAAAAGTAATAGGAGAGGAGAAATGAAAAAGCCGGTTTACGAAAATCTTTTCAAACCTTTGAAGCTGGATGGCCTGAGATTGAAAAATCGTATTACGATGGCGCCGTTATATCTGGGCTATGCCGCTTCAGGCGGAAGGATATCGCCGCTGTTGCTTTACCATTACAAGGAAATGGCGCAAAGCGGGGCAGCAATGATTATGGTCGAAAATGCCAGCATAACGCCGAATGGGAGCGGATCACCTCGAACCATAAGATGTGACCACAATCGATTCTTAAACGGCCTTGAAACGCTTGCCCATACCATAAAAAATGAAAAGAGCCTGGCCGGTCTTCAGATTAATCATGCCGGTCGATTTGCCCATGTTTCAGAACCGGTGGCACCCTCGGTGGTTCCGGCATTTGGGAAACCCCCTCGGGCGCTGACCCAAAGGGAGATGACTACCATTCAGAAACAATTTGCCAATGCTGCTTTAAGAGCTAAAAAAGCAGGGTTTGATCTCGTAGAGCTCCATGGCGGGACCGGCTACCTCCTTGCCCAGTTTGTATCACCCAGGACCAATCAGCGGACCGACGCTTACGGCGGGCCCATTGAAAATCGCATCAAATTTCCTTTAGAAGTTTTAAAACGTGTAAAAGATACGGCAGGAAATTTTCCGGTCGGGTATCGCTTTCTGGTGGACGAGTGGCTTCCGGACGGTCTTAAGGCCAAAGAATCCATCGTTCTGGCTCAAGGCTTGGAGAAAGAGGGGGTTGCCTATATATCGACCATGGGCGGGACTTATGAATCTTTTTTTCTGCCGGAAATCATCAACAAGGCCAAAAAACCCGGTTACATGGTATCCTTGGCCGCAACTGTCAAAAAGGCGGTGGGCGTCCCTGTGATTGCGGCCGGACGAATTTCAACGCCGGCAAAGGCGGAGTCTATTTTGCAGAAAAAAAGCGCGGATCTTATCGGATTGGCCCGGATGTTATGGGTCGATCCAAAATGGCCGAAAAAGGCGCGTAAAGGAGATGATCGATCGATCCTAAAATGCAGCCCTAAATGTGATGCGTGTTTGCAACTGGTTATGCAGGGTAAACCGGCCTTTTGTCCAAAATGGAGTAAGGAAAGCCGGGCCGCATATCGTGAACTGTTTCAATAAAGGTTATTCATCCATTTATATTTTAGTTCTTCTTTGCTGTTATTATAGTTAGTTACCGTGGTCCGACTCCAAATGCCATCATAAAGTTATCCCATTGACACATGAAAAAAAAGTCACTCGATTTTCGAATCCCCTGTTTTAGCAGAGGCGGATTCGCGTCACGTGTTTTCTGAAACCCAAGAAACTTTTTATAGGATGTCCACGGAATCACGCCGTTTTTCCCGCCACCCTGTTTGCACAGAAATTTGTGCACGCCGCACAAAAAAATGTGCACCAAAGCCCCCTTATAATTTTAAATGGTAACGATATCAGAAGGTTGATTCTGGTATGCTTGTTGCATTTAAAATGGAATTTGATCTTAAAGTGCAGGGGCCGGGGATCAGCGGTTAGGGGTCCGAAGTCAGGAAATAGGAAATAGGAAATAGGAATCAGGAGTCAGGGATCTAATTCAAAAACCTGGGCCCTGATCCCTGAACTTTGCTACCTAAGATCACCTATAGACAGCCGTTTCGGGTGATGCAACGCCACCTGGTTGAATATCACCATGTGGCACCAGGGATGCAGTCATATAAAACCTTGAAATCATATAAGTTTTGTGTTAAAGGGAGAAGGATCTTCCTTGACCTGCAACATCAATCGCATCAAAAACTGAGCCGAATTCCTCCCATGCGAAGATTCCCTGTACCAAGATGCAGAACGCTTCAATTTTTTGGACTCAATTTGTACCCGTTTATTAAAGTATACAAGGTCCAATAATTATAGTTATATCCTTCAATAATTGATCCAAGGAGGAGTGATGCTGGGCGTTTGACTAATTTAGGATATACGTTATTTCAGATTCTCTTTAAAACGAGTAGATACCATGAAAATTTCATTATTTTCAAAACAGGAAGTGAAGTTTCGACTCACTCACATGTGTCATAATTGTGGAAAATTCTCATTAATGCCGCATTATTTTAAAGGAGACGGTACTAAGATTTCTCATGGGAAAGTCGCTAAAATTGCACAAATTGCACATTTAAAATCTATCGGTCAATTTTTCTCAAAATCTAAAGATGAAAGCAGTGTTTCGGAACTATCTGGTGTTCTGGCCAAGTGCCCTAAATGTGCCACAAAATGGCCTGTGTTTTCTGGTGGAAAGCTTCCCGAGACCTTGAAACAACCGTATCAGGAGATCAAAGAAACCCATAGATCCGAAGAGGAAATTGGCTCGGAAAAGCGTGAAATCGATAACTCAAAGAGCAGAATAGAACTGGAAAGGCGGTTTACGGTTACCAAAGAATGGTCAAAATCTTTCGTCATTGAGGAGGAGAAAGGGCGAAAAACAGGTGCGGAGCTTTCTGTAGGTCTCAGTGAGGCCACGAGTATAAAAGCGGCAGCTGAAGAAGCAATTAAGTTTAAATACATTAGAACTGAAGATACAAAACAGATCTACACAGAAGAAATCGTCCTCAAAGTACCTGCCAACACAAAGTTGCTTGTGGTTTTCAATTGGAAGCGCATTTGGCAACATGGAATCATAACGCTTCACGACGAAAGGAGTGGCGTTAGTGAATGGCCTTTTAAGTTAGTGGTGGGAATAACTTTCGACCAGACACAAGTTGACCAGCCCTAGCCTGAGGATCGGGATCAAACCTTGACAGGCTGTTGCCCAAATGACTTTTCGCTGGCTCCGAAACGTTTTTTGATACATCTAAGGCTCGCTTCAGGCAATTCCAAAACTCGCCTTTCGGGCTCAAACAGTTGGAATCGCATTCCTTTCACTTCGCCAAGATTTATGAATAAAAAACGTTTCGATGAGCGCTCAAAGAGATTATTGTTTGGGCAACTGTAAAAATGGGGTCTATGTTTGATTCTTGATGGTAGAAGAGAAGAGTATAACGTTGAGTTTGTCTTATTACCAGAGAGTTTCGAGGCTTAAAAATATAACTGAAAAACTAAAAACATATATGTAAAAAGTTGAACAATATTAATAAGGGGGCAAAAGCAGATTTGCCCCCTTTTTCAACTGCCCAAAGTGAATCGGCTTGTCCGCCAGCAGCCGGACCTCCAGTTAGGGTGTCACTCGGAATAGATTGGGACGTCTTTTTCTAATCAAGTAGATTTTTAACTTATCAAAATGAAACTCTTTACGAGCATTAATCATTTTTTCAAGCATCTTTACACTTCCATAAATGCTCTAACTAGATTTAGCCCCATTGCCTCAATCGATTTGAAGAAAGGAGGATAAGATGGAATATCTCTTTGTCAGATATTTTCGCAGACGCAATGTTTTTCTGGATGGCAATCTAATAGGCAAAACCAACGACTCCCTGCGGGTGGAAAAAGGCACACACCAGATCGATTTAGGGAAACCGAAGAATTACTCTCCTGAATTTATAGAGATCCCGGTAACGGACACGACTCAGATTTTTCCTTTGGAGATTGAATTTGTCTATGTGGGAGGTGCGCCATGAAAACACTGTTTGCCCTTTTCTGTGCCGCCGCTCTTTTGTGTTCCTGTGCTGCCCGCGAAAAAAACATCCCAATGGATAAGTACGACCCGGATACGGGCTATCGTTTTAGCAACCTGAAAGCCCCGGGCGATCCGGATGAACTGTTCGTCATTTTGACGTTTTCAGGCGGTGGAACCCGGGCGGCGGCCTTATCTTATGGCGTATTGGAAAAGCTGAAAAAGACTCGGTTTCAATGGCAGGGGGAAGAAAGATCGCTGCTGGACGAAGTGGATGTGATATCTTCGGTCTCAGGCGGAAGCTTTACGGCCGCCTATTACGGGCTTTTCGGCCAGGGGATTTTCGACGATTTCGAACAGCGATTCCTGTACCGAAATATCGAGGGTGAACTGAAACGGATGCTCTTCTCCCCGGCAACCTGGTTGAAGTTGGCGTCACCAGACTACAGCCGCACCGACATGGCCTCCGATTTCTATGATCGGCAGATTTTTAAGAGACGCCGGTTTTCCCATCTCGTGGATAAAGGCCGGCGCCCCTTTATCATGATCAATGCCACCGACATGTCCATGGGGTCGAGCTTTAGCTTTATCCAGGAAAAATTCGATCCCATCTGCTCGGATCTTGGTAATATGACGCTGGCTCGGGCGGTCACAGCCTCGTCCTGTTTCCCGGTGGCCTTTGCGCCCCTGACCCTTTACAATTATGCCGGCCGATGCCGCTTTCACCCGCCGACGTGGGTGGAGACGGCCAGAAAGGATCTGCAACTCAACCCGTCCCGATTCAGACGCGCCCAGGAAGTGCTCTCCTATATGGATGCAGCTGAACGCCCCTATATTCATTTGCTTGATGGCGGTGTAGCCGACAATATTGGCCTGAGAGGCCCGCTGGCGGGCATTGCATCCAACAACCCGGCCTGGAGCATATTAAGCAAGGTTAATCAAGGGAAAGTAGCCAAACTGGTGATCATCGTGGTGGATGCTAAAACAAAACCCGAAGTGAAATTTGACAAGTCACCCGATCCGCCGGGGTTAGTAGATGTGCTCACGAAAATTTCCACCATCCCAATGGGAAATTACTCCTTCGACACTGTGCAGACCTTGGGCGATACCTTTGAAAGATGGGAGAAGGACCAGCGGAACTACCATGGATGTCAACGGGTGCTCGGACTCAACAATTGCAGGAACAAGCAGATGCCCTTTCCGCCCCCGGCCCCGGTGGAGCTTTACTCCATATACGTCGGTTTCGATCAGATTCGGGACACGGATCAGCGGACATACTTCCAGACCATAGCCACCTCTTTTTATTTACCGAAAGAGCAAATAAACGACCTGCGCAGCATTGGCCCCCGACTGCTGGATCAGTCCGCCGCTTTCAACCAATTGATCGGCGGATTGCCTCCGGGGACCCGGGTCAAACCCTGATCGGCGATTCTAATTTTATATGCTATTTTGTTTCAATGGGTTATATTGATAGCGCCAATTATTTATTGATGATATTAATCATACAGATATTGGCCAAAAAGAAGATGCTCATACTAGGGGGACGTGATGAAGATTGAAAAGGTGAGTTTAAAAGAGGTATCAGAATTAGAACCACTCGTTAAATCAACGCTTAATGAAATTGAAGATGGTTTGGAGGTTCTTGATAATCAAATTAGTATCGGCGAATCGGGGCGCCCAGATATTATGGCTGTAGATGGCAATAAAGCCCTTACAATTATTGAACTAAAAAGTGTAACTGCCGGTGTTAATGCGATTGCGCAGATAATAGGATATTATGAATGGTTTGTTTCTAATCTTGCGCTGTTCACGAAGCCTTTTCCCAATATCAATTCTGACAAGGCGATTCGTCTCATAGTTATCGCACCTCAATTTTTCTCTGATACGATAAATTTGTCTAAATATCTAAACTTGGATATTTCCCTTGTTCAGTATACTGCTGTACGAAATATTGAAAATGATGAAGTGGGGATTCTGTATGAAGATATTGATATATCTCCAGAAGAAGGCCCAGGGGTTTCATTTAGATCAATTGAAGATATTGAGAAATATTTTTTAACTGAAGGTCTATTGTCAGAATTTAGAAGGGTGATTTCTGAATTAAGCGATCGTGGCATAACAATTAGCCCTTACAAAGGTGGGAAAAATTATTGGATTGAATGCAAGTACGGGGATGACGATATTGGATATTTCCAGCCAAGAAAGAGGTATTTTAATTGTCAAATTTATGACGACGAAAATGAGAAATATATTTGGCCGGCAATTCAATTGAGAACTTATGATGAGTGGGTTAAGAAATGTAAAGATTATTTTGATGAATGTGTCGAGGATGAGGATTGAAGTAAAGTGGCTAACAAAGCAAATTAAATGGGATCAAGTCCATGTTAAAAAGAAGAAAAGTATGAAAAAAATTATTGAACTTGGACGATTGAGTATTATGATTTTTTTGTTATTCATGGCCAGTGGCTGTAACTCCACAGATCCAGGACCTGAATTGCAATTGCCGTCTGAGTTAACAATGCAGCTCGATCATCTTATTGACAGCACAATGTCGGCAAATAATTTACCGGGTGTTGTTGTCGGGGTGTGGATCCCCGGTAGAGGCAATTATTTGAAAGCTTTTGGAAAAGCAAATCTTGAAACGAATAGGAAAAGACAGTTCGATGATCCATTTCGGATTGCAAGCATTACAAAAACATTTACTGCCACGGTCGTATTGTCTCTTGTTGACGATGGCCTGTTAACTACTTCGGATTTTTTATCAAAATACTTGCCAAGTTTCCCGAATTCCGAGAATATTACCATTAGAAACCTACTCCGAATGAGAAGTGGAATCGTAGATTATGCCAATGCCTCAATCTTAGAAGAATGGTATAATGATGTATATAAAAATTACCCGTTAGATACCCTTATTGACATGATGGCTTCATATGGCAGTGAATTTACTGCGGCCGGACAGGAAACAGTTTATTGTAATGGTAACTATACGATTCTTGCTAAAGTTGCCGAGATTGTTTCAGGTGATAATTTCGCAAGTTTGGTAAATGAAAAGATCTTTCAGCCTTTGAACTTAACATTCTCTTCTTATCCTGAACCCGATAATTATAATTTAGAAGGTAACAATCGTGGATACTCGTGGGAGAATTCTACCAGTCGTTTTGCTGATAAAACAGAGATGAATACAAGTTGTGCAAATGCGGGCGGTGCGATTATAAGCAACATGAACGATTTAGAAAAATATGCAAGAGCGCTATATCGAGGGACTCTATTATCAGAGGAAACCCAGCAAAAAAGATTAGAGACCGAGATTTTTAAAGGTGCGCCGCCCATTTTACAATACGGAGAAGGAATCCTTAAACAGGGTGAGTTTTATGGTCATAACGGTACTATTTTCGGATTTTCAACAGAAATGTTTTACCTGCCAGCTGAGGATGCTGTTATTGTGATAAACGTTAATCGGTTGGACTTAGATGACAATAGTTGGTCGGAAGGATTATTTGTCGCAATAAGCAGGTTGCTGTTTCCTGAACATGTCTCTTGGTAAACAAAAGGCCGAAAGGACAGAAAATCCGGTTGCTAACAAAATTTAAATACAAGCGGGCGGATAGATATGAAATAAAGTAATATTTTTATGGATGAACTGATGCTGTTTACGGATGGGAGTGTGAATACTCATTCAAAAATTGGATATGGGGCTTACCTGGCTGTGTCTGAACACGGACTTTCGTTGGATTTGTTGAGGCCGCGCGTGAAAGTGAGGCGATTTGAGCATACGTCTTCAACGAAATTGGAATTGCAGACGTTATTATGGGCGCTAAAGGATATTCAAGCATTGGGGCGTCGGGTGATTGTGTATACGGATTCTCAAAACATCATGGGTTTACAGGGAAGACGTGATCGGTTAGAGCAAAATGATTATCGTTCGAAAAAAAATAAGCGCCTCAAAAATTATGCGCTGTATCAGG
>JAQYVT010000123.1 GCA_030145345.1 Desulfobacterales bacterium | reverse complement strand
TTAACCCGTCTTTATTCTTATATGTAAACAGAATTTTAAAACCAGGGTTGACATCAATCGTCACAGGAATGTTTTCTAAGATAACAAGATTCAAAACGCCTTTATCTGAGGTAATATTATCAATAATAACCTCTGAAGCTTCCAAGGGTAACATATTTTTGTTTAATTTTTTCTTCGTGTTTTTTAATGGCGCCTCGAGATCGATCTTTTCAATAGTAATATTTTGCAAAAGCGCTCCGTCCCGTGTTACGAAAAGAAATTTATCCGTGTTTAATTTCATCCATCCTTGGGGAAGATCAACAGAATATTTGTCATTGCTGTTTTTATATGCCCCGCCGACTTTCATCCACGGAGCGCAGCCCATTAATAATATCAAAAATATCATCAAACACTTTTTCATTATTTCTCTCCTTTATTCGATTTGTTTCAAATAAGATTCAATATATTGTCTGTCTGGTGCTTGTAATGATAGAGATAGATATTGTTGAAAAAACTCCCTGGCAAGTACTTTTTCTCCCTGTTTATAATAGACGATACCCAATTCCCGATACGGTTCAGGGTATGCGGGATCAACAGCGATACTTTTCTTATAATAATCTATTGATTTTTCTATATCTCCTTTTTCTCCGTCTCGATTGAATATTTCACCCAATACAAAGTAGGCTTTTGGCTGATTTGAATTTAATTGAAGGTATTTCTCTACTCCTTTTTGCGAAAATTTAAACCGCCCCAGTTTTAAATCGAGAATCGCGTTGTCTAGTATTACATCCTGAATATTTTCCAGAAAGATGTCCGAATTCTTTATACCGCCTTTATTCGAAAGATGTTCCGTATCAATAATACGTTGATAGTTTTGAATACGCTCTTGTAATCTAGGATGTGATCCAAAGAAGAAGGACTCACTTTTTTTTTCTTCTTTTATCTCCTCTTTGAGATGTATGAAAAGTTTTGGTGCCTCATGGGGATCATACCCGGCATTAACAATCAATCGAAACCCGACGGTATCCGCCTTTGATTCAAGTTCTCTGGAATAACCCGTAACTGCGGCCAAGGTGCCCAGTGAACCCAATGCCCTCGCTATATCTCCGACACCGCCACCAAGCCCTGCTGTGGTAACCTGGATGGCGGCAAAAACGGCAGTTTTATTTTTTACGCTCCTAAAATTCTTGACAGCGTGTCTATGGGTACAGTGGGTCATTTCATGGGCCAATAGCGCTGCAATTTGAGCTTCGTTTTCAGCTCTCGCAAGAATTCCGGTATGGACATAAATGACGCCATTTGGATAGGCAAAGGCATTAAAATGTGGATCTTTGAGAAGGAAAATTTTAAAGGGAATGTGTTCATACACCTCTGAAGGATGCAACTTGGCGGCGATCGAATTTAAGTATTCTTCAACCTTTTTATCCTCGTATAAAAAACCACTATTATTCAACACATCCTGTTCTTCTTGAGAACGAATCCACAATCGTTTCTCGTCATCTTTATATACAAAATCTTTCTCGGTAACCGGTTTGAGATTTGTCGCTGCACAGCCCACGAAGATGAAAATAAAAACAAAAATGGAATGCGAATATTTCATTTTTTACACTCCGGATAATCAGCGATTACCTGGTTAACAAGACTTAAAGCGCTTTCTGGTTTTCTAAGGTCAAATCCTCCTCCGGCCTTCGACGTATAATAGAGAATATTCCCCCCTTCATCTATTAGCGCAAAGTTTATTGTGGTTATTCCGCCGGCCGGCATGACCACAACACCCGTAAAGGCACCGGCAAGTACGCCAAGTGCCATTAGTGCCTTTCTACCTCCTGTTGAAATTGCGTCGGTCCCGTAGACAATGATTAAAGCATCACAATCATACCGATCCAAAATCGTGTCGATGGGCCCGACGGAATAGTCAAATGACGCTGCTTTATCAGGAAAAACATAGGGACCAGGTCCAATGGCATGCAATCTAATACTTTGGCTTACCGCTCTGTAAAGTGCCTGAATATCTTCAATCTCCTTTTTGAAATCGTCATCTATAGTTATACGTTTGTAATTCACTTTTTTGAGATCTAAAGTTTTTTCCAGAGCGCCCACAACATTTTCCAATCCCTGTGCACACCAATCATCCCTGATTTCTGTTACACCTCCGGCGGAAATTTCACAAATTTCAACATCGGGTTTAATCAGACAATAGGATTTTATTAACTTGCAATTCGTATTAAATTGAGGATGCGTTTTATACGTTTTAGGCGCACAACCAAATAGAACAAAAATTGTTAACATAAAAATCAACGGTACAAATTGCTTTAGTTTTAGTTCGCGCATTGGTTTACCTCTCCTTTTTGAAATAAGTTGTCATCGCTCTAATGCCATAAAGTTTTTTATGATTCCTCCGGTAGTTTATGCTGATTGTGTGGCCATATGAACCTTTTAGCCTCAAACGGAAAAGACAAAGATCTATTTAGATACTTTTCCCAGGCCTCAAATGCTGCCAAATTATCATCTGTATCAATATGCTTTAAAACTTTGCTTATTTTTTTGCCAGAGCCTCCCAAATACTCCCGGCGATGTTTTGACCGAATGTGGCCGAACGGAGCGGTAATTCGCGTGGGAGAACGCCAGCGATTGCCGCGTCGAGCTCCACCGACGTTATACCTGATTTAGCAGGAGGCCCACATTCTTTAGATCCTCATAAGAAAGCTCAAAATCAAAGATGCTAAGGTCTTCTTCCATGTGCTGCTCAGAAGACGTTCCGGTCAGCGGCACAATACCCGATTGACTGAGATATCGGAAAAAGATTTGCGCTTCGGTTTTTTTATACTTCCGCGCAATGGTTCGAACAATATGGCTGGCCAGAATATGAGGATTTGCAGTAAGGGTCCAGAAACTCTGGTAAACGACGCCATGATGAGCGCACCAGCGACGCAAGTCTCCATCATACCCCGTTTCCGGATAAAAACGATTTTGTACAACCGCCGGCTTCACCCTGGCATCGGCATAGAGCGACCGAATCACTTCAGCATCGTAACAGTTGCTGATTCCCAACTGACGCGCGCCACCCGTCTTTTGAATTTTTTCCATTGCGTTCCATACCGTCATCAAAAGCGGATGGGGTGCCATGGGTGAATGAAGTATTAGAGAATCTACATATTCTGTTTGTAGGTTTTTTTTCGATGCCTCAAAGGATTGGGCGACCTGCAACTCAATCGGGGAGTTTATATCGTAGGGCACCTGTCTTGGATCCTGGCCGGAAAGTGGGGTGAATTTGGTTTGTAGGTACAAGGCCTCACGTTCGATGCCCTGGTTTTTCAGCCTCTGAAGCGCTGCCCCGACCAGTGCCTCGTTATAGTGTTTCGGTTGGCAGGCGGTATCGATCCCCCTAAATCCAGCTTGGATGGCTTTCACTACCAGGTCCGCCGTGCGGTCCTTTTTCCAGGCCGTGCCGTAAATAATCCGTGGCATTTTTACGCCGGCAGACGTTGTTAGCCATTTCGGGTCTACCATTGTTAAGGCTCCTGTTATTTGTACATTTTATGTTTGGGCAAGATATCGTGCAACCATCTATCGGATATTTTTTTGACTTTGGCACTGCCAGTTTAGGCGGCCCATGACCCATCGGGTCGGACCAACCTGTCCTATTGATTTTTCATCACAACCACGCCATTTTAGGCGGTTATTATTAGCGTGCTCACTTTTCCATCAAAATCGCTGCGGTAAGGAGCCGCACCCTCTTTAAGCGCATAAACATCTCCGGTGCTGACAACCTTTCTTCCCATCGCCTTTAAAAGCGTCTTTTTAGGATAAAAATGCTCACCCTACGCCTTAAATGCCCCCTCAAAATTAAATTTTTATTTTTATTTTAACCATATTACCCCGGTCCGACCCCAGAGCGATATTCCAGATTTGACACCATTCCCCTATTTCTCCTTTACGGCCATTAGTTGTGAGGTTCTGCCCCTATAGCGACTATGTCCTTGGCCAGAATTTGCTGCATGCACTTTTCTAACGGCTTTTCAGTGTTAACACAAATATGCATTGCATCACCGACTTCATTCAATGGTTCAAATCCCTTTTTAAAATATTCAAAATGGTATAGACGTGCATCGGAAACGGAAGATTTAGTCTTTCGATTCGATAGGCGTTCTTTTAGCAACTTTTCTTTTAATACACATTCTACAAAGACGATGTTAGCATCCGTATCTCTTGCCATGCGTAAAGCTTCAGCACGATGATGTTTATTGCCGTATGTTGCGTCCAAAATAACAGAATTTCCCTTTTCAATCTCTACCTGGGCCAATAAAAGGAGTTTGCCGTATGTAAGACTACTGGCATTTTTTGAATAAATGCCTTCTTCAAATGGTATGTCCGACGGATCACCCGGTTTCATGCCAAACAATTCTTTCCGAATCACATCTGAACGGAATGTTTTGATTCCGAACACCTTGGAAAGTTCTCTTGAAATCGTACTTTTACCTGAACCAGGCATGCCACACACCACCCAGAGTGTGGGACGTGTGAACTTCACAGCATACCGATAAGCAAGATCTAAATACTTCACGGTCTCTTTAAGGAGCTTCCTTTTATTTGCCTCGACCAAGCCACCTTCCTGAAGACGCATGCAATTGACTTTGCACCGCACAAAAGCTCTATAGCATTTGTAGAAGTCGATTAGAACAAAAATATCTTGATCTTTTGAGTGGTTAACATAGGCATTGAGAAGGTGGACGGCAATCTGTGGAAAACCCTCGTAATCGAGATCCATTGCCAAAAATGCTAGATCTGAGGCGATATCATGATATCTGAAACGTTCATTAAATTCGATGCAGTCAATGATCTGAATCCCATCATCGGCGAAGTAGATATGGCCGGTTCTCAGGTCACCGTGGCAGTCCCGAATTTTTCCACTTTCAATTCGATTGTCAAAAAGTTCTTTTCGCCGGTGCAAAAAAGAGAGTGTAGCGGATTGAATAATTTGAAATATTCGTTCATCAAGTATTTCCCCGGCAAATATCATCGTCTGTCTGAAATTTTCCTCACAATTCGCCTGAATGTTTTCCCATGCCCCGAAGGAATGGATATGGCCGGCGGATGGACCTTGACCATAAAAAACAGATAGAATTAAAGCGAGGTCCTCAATGTCATTTCTGCCAATCTTTATTCTTTTTAACAGATGGACCATGGATCGGTCCTCGGGAAGTTGACGCATTTTAACAGCATATTCAACGGGATTGCCCGGCCCTGCCATAAAATACTCGCCGTCTTTGAAGGTGATGGCAACAACATCAAGATAGACATTGTGAGTCAGGCGACGATTCAGGATAAATTCCTGACGGCAATAATATCGACGCTTTTCCAGAGTGGTGAAATCGAGAAATTCCAGGTTGACCGGTTTTTTGATCTTATAAACATAATCGCCGGTTAGAAAGACTTTAGAAATGTGCGTTTCTCGCTGTTCGATGCTACTCACGGGATGGGGGTAAAAATTTGGCTTCTCCATGGCCTGAAAGAGTTTTATCTGTTGTCGGATTTCCATTTTTAATTCACATTCCGAATTGAAGATCTCTCAAGCTGCAGGGATCTTCAATAATATTTTTGTAAAATTCCATCTGTTCCCGCATAAGTTTGTTACAATCTTGGCGATTGTAAACACTTCTGCCGTAAAAGCACAAGATCGCCTCGGTAGAGCATTAAGTTTATATGCCCGCCTAAAATTTTCATTTTATTATTTGTAATAAGTGCTGGATCTTCGTCAAAGGTTGAAATTACTCCATCAATCATTGAGCTTAAGTCTAAAATTACCTTGTCAAAACCGTCGCTTGCGTGCGTGGCGGGATCTAAGAGGGGCCCGGATTCTTTATTAGTTTTAGCATATTAGCTTGGTCCGACCACAGGACCCCAAAGGGGCATGTTTAGCGGCGTGCTTGACATCTCGGATCTGAGCGTTCATCAAGTGCGTCAATTCCCAGGCCCGAAGCCCGTCTTTTCGGTTTTTGAAGTAGAGAGTATTGATCTCTTCCGGCCCGTTGTCCTCGACATATCCATACCCCATGGCTCGAAGATCCCGTTTCAACACCTCAGGGTCGAAAAATGTTTGCCACGGCTCTCCAGCCGATGCGACCTTTTGCGCAAACGCCTCGAAGAACGATTGCTGGTCAGAATTCAGCAAAGACGGACGAATCAAGTAGTCGAAGACGATTTCGCTTCCTTCCGGAGCCAACGAGACCCAACCCAGTGTCGCCATCACCGCCTCGATGGTCAAATAGGGCGCCACACCGAGCATGGAAAAAAACGTCGATTTATCCGGATCGTAGCCGGCATCACCCAGCCCCTCCTTGAGTGTCTGTGTTTCAAAGTCGACCGGTGCGAACGTGAGATCACTCGGGGGTGTGATCCCGGCTTCCTCCAGGCGATCTCGCTTCCAGGCCTGGGTCATCGGGTGATCGACTTCGAACACGTGGAGTATGCCTTCAGGATACGGACTTCGGTAGGCGAAGGTGTCGAGACCTGCACCCAAAATGACATACTGCTCCACCCCGCGTCGAACGCCGAGGTCGAGTTTGTCCTCCACGAATCTACTTCGTACGACGGTGGTCGCTCGCAAGCAAGGCGACAGGGGCGAGGCCTCGGATTGAAGTATTTCGGCTTCCATTATCGAATCACGATCTTTGCCGATGATGCGAAGTGCGAGGGGGTCATTCAAGACCTTCGGATGATCCAGGAGTTGATGTTCCGCCCGTTTAATCGCACCGCGCTGTGCCGCCCAAGTTCTACGGTCCTCTTGCATAAAATTCAACCTTTCTTCCGATCGCCTTTAGGTGAATTCACCAGTTATAATTATCAATCATAGTGCGTCGGCAATTGTTAATACCGAACGACTTGGATCAGCCGCGATCCTTGCGAGTCGGCTGAATCCTTAAAGGTTGGGGCTTCTTCTTAACTTATTTTTTTCGATAATCAAGCTTGATTCTCGTAACTTTGCCATCCGAAAACCAAAGGGAAATGTAGCCTTCCTGAAAAATGAGACCCCAATCATCTCGCCCTAGCAGTGATGAGGGATTAACATTAGCGTGATAGGGCTTATCGAGAGAGCCGGGAGTAGCCCCAGAGATTTGCCGAAGGACCTCGGCTTTGCTCATGCCAATGCGGATATGACCATTCTGATACTTGTGCTCGGTCACGAACTTGCCGATCGGGGCGGCCGATTTGGGCAAAGGCTTATGTTGGGAACTGCTGCGTGAGGAACTCGAGCAACCTGTAACAACCGCAAGAACCACGAAGATTGCGAATAGTCTATTCATTATTTTTTCTGAGAATGGGGGTCGGACCACGCTGTCATATTAATATTTATGGATTATCCCTCCAGAAATAGGTGTTTTTCAAAGATATCAACAACAAGGATAACGTTGCACTTATTATTTTAATCTACGGCCTTATTCGACGCAAGTTTTAAACGTTTTGCTTATTATATCGTGATGTTGCTGTGGCCCGACCCTCATTCGCCATTAGCTCACTCCGCCCCTGGAGCGTAGCAAAACACTCGTGACTAATCAAGCCAGCCAACAAGTCCCAGAAAAGGGCCTTGGAGGCCGTCTGTTGGGAGGGATAGAATGTGGGTCTCCTTGCCCGTGTGCAGGTTCTTCAGCCAGGCGTCACATGAGACGGCCGAGGACGAAATTGGCAGACGGGCGGCTGATACATACTTCCCCGACGGCGATATTCGATAACAGACCCGTATTCCGGAATACAAGTTGGTTGCCGGGCTGAAGCTAATGTCCTCGGTGTCCGAAAAGTCTCTTTTCACTTTCAACACGGCCAAGTGGTGGGGGTTCTGCTCGCGGGAGGGGCGTTTCGTGAACTGCATTGTTTCAAAGACATATTCGCCGGTAGGTAAGACTCCGATCAACCGTGACGTTTCAGGTGGAAAGAACCCCTTGGCGGCCGGCACCCCGGGGAGTCTTTCCAAGTGCTGACCGCGTTCGTCCATCAAGTAAGTTCCCACCCGGGCATAGGATGCCTTCGAAGTTACGTGGACATCCCCGGTTTCTAACGAGAAATAAAGCATCTCGCTTCGAGGAATCCAGCCGATGCTCGAAGCGTAGCAGTCCAGAAACTTATGGGTAACATCTACCTGGGAGAGAAAGGTTCCCGTCCCAACATCGTGCACAAAAATATACTGCTTTCGGTTCAACCGGTTGATGTGGCCGATGCGCATACCGGTGGCGTTGACGAAGATATCTCCGATGGATTCATCCCCCGATACAGGACAGATCCTCCGAAAGGAATTGGAACCGTTGGTAGAAAGCTCGTAGAGTGAGGCGTTGCCGGGAAAGGGGACAGACTTGCCCCGCTCGGCAGCATGGGCAAACAGCTTGCCCCCGCCCACAACCGGAAAATGGAACACGTAAAGACTTTGTAGCAATACGATAGACGTCTTCTCATCGGAAAAGACGCGTTGTTTCTCGGCAGTTTCCGGATCAACGGAAAAAATCTCCGTCTTTGCCGCTGCGTAGCTTGAGCCTTTGTAAACAACGGCGTAGACCAGCGTTTCACCCGCCCAGGCAACCTGCCCGAATAAAACCAGACCAGCACATACCAGACTTCCCAGGATTGAAATCATGACGTTCTCCTGAAGCCCAACGAATAAAAGACATAAGGGTCAGATCTTCACGGGCTGTTGCCCAAACCCAATTCTTGTGGTTACTGCCAGTTGTGATCAACACATCCTCTCTGTAACATATTGATTTTAATCATGCCGAATTTCGACCGGAGAAGCGATTGTGGTCAAACCGGGCTTTGGGCAACAGCCCGTTAATGGGTGACCCCATTTTTTGACCTTAATAACTTCCATCGGGCACCTCGTGAGGACAGCAGAGATCATAATAGTCCATCTTTTCGCAAACGATTAACAATTGCTACAGTTGAAGTGCTTCGATCCATGGTGTAAATGTGCAGTCCTGGTACTCCCGCTTCAAGCAGGCCCTTGCATTGGTGCACGGCGAAGTCAATACCAAAATCCACAAGTGCCTCCTTGTCTCCTTCGGGTAATGCGTCTATCCCCTGGCGCAGCTCATCGGTTATCGTAGCCCCACATAGGTTGGATAGCATTTCCATCATCTTAACACTGAAAATAGGCATCACGCCTGGAAGTATTGGAACATCTATACCCACTGCCTTACAGAGTTCAACAAAATCAAAAAAGTACTGGTTGTCATAGAAGTAGTTGGAAATGATATACTCAGCCCCGTTATTTACTTTGAGTTTGAGGTATTCGATGTCCTTCTCCTTGCTTTCGCATTCAATATGTCCCTCCGGATAACCGGCTACTCCCATACAGAAGTTGTATTTTGGCCGGACAAATGCCATAAGGTCAGAAGCATGTGGTAGGCTTTCGGGGTGAGGCCTAAATTTTTTCTCATCATGCGGAGGATCTCCGCGCACCACCAGGATATTCTCCACCCCTAACTCCTGATATTGGTCCAGAACAGCTGTAATGTCCGCAGGCCCTAAACCGTAACCAGCAAAATAGGCAATAACTCCCAAGCTTTTTTCACTCTTGAGTTTCTCGATGAGCTGGCGCGAACCTTCCCGAGTTGAGCCTCCTGCCCCAAAAGTAACGGAAACAAAATCAGGTTTCAGGGCTGCTAACTTGTCAATCGCCTTTTCAAGACTTACAGCACCTTTTTCTGACCTTGGGGGAAATAATTCAAAGGAAACTGTGGGCCTTTGTCCGGAAGTCCAAACGTCTGTTACTTTCATACGTCTTCTCCTTTATCTTATAACTCAAGTTTCGCACCCTCGATTAAGGGTTTAGCGAGATAAAATAGTACTGATATTACTTCTTTTTATATAGAAAAGGACTCACTTTTGTAGTATGTTAACTACACGACATAATTAAACATTCATACAAAAGGAGTCCTCAAACCATGTGTATCACAAATCGCACAAAGTTCAAGGGAGAAATTGAAAAT
>JAQYVT010000122.1 GCA_030145345.1 Desulfobacterales bacterium | reverse complement strand
ACGTCCTTGACAAATTAATCCGGGCTCTGAGATCGGATATTCCTTTTTGTAGACTTACGGCATTTTGGGTGTCAAGATTCTTTTTAGATAATATCCCTTGGGTAGATTTATTTTAAATGAATTTCTATAAAAATGGCCCATCGCAATATATTCTTGGATCATCTCCCGACTATTTGTAGTTAATAAGGGTAAAATAAGTGGGTCATCTCCAATTGAGCAGGTGTGATCCCAGAGGATTCAGGATTCAAGGCCCGCCCTGTCGCGACGCGGTGATTACTTAAAGAATAGGCTAAGCTTCATAATGATGATAGTTTATTGATAATTTAGTAAGGTTAATCGGTCTGGGCCAGGGGTTCGAGTGAAATGCTAAAAAATTACAAAGAGTTGAAAGTCTGGCAAAAGCCATATGAACTCTGTTTAGAGATATACAGAATAACAGGAAAATTCCCAAAGGAAGAAAGATACAGTCTAACTTCACAGATAAGAAGATCTGTAGTGTCTATCCAGCAGAATATGGAAGAAAGACAACCAGGTATTACCTAGGTTGAGCGGTTCAGGGTTCAACGTTCCGGGTTGGAAAAACCTCAAACAGCTCGCATCAATGTGATACTGGCTTCATCGTGGTTTCAAAACCGCTCCACCCAATAGGTTATGGCAGGTATTCTGGTTTTCGATCAATATTTTGAACAGTTTCAATCGGTTGTAACCCTTGAACTTTGAACCCTGAACCTGGAACCGATCAGTTTAGGGATTACATTCGGATGCTTTACATATCTTAGGGTTCTGTTTGCGAATTGGAAACACAGATATTGTTAGCAGGGGATTTAGATTGAATTGAAAAAGTGAATTGGGGACACTCAAAAAAGACATCGCAGAATGTTAATGCGCTGATAAAGTCTTTAGAAACCAAACCCTTGCCACCTTGATTCATCAAATCCTTGACCCCTTGAATCCTGGATCCTTGGACCCTCTTCTCCAACTAAATTGGAGAAGAACCATTTAACCTTTTGAAATATCATAGACATTTTAAAGAGACGGACCTTACGGGCAAACCTTTTTTTATTGACAAGTTATTATTTATAAATTTATATCTTTTAGGGGATATCTGGAGCCGCCAGGATCCTATTTTGATTATCCCAGCAGAAAGTTCGTTAAATCAGGCGTATATAGGCTTTTTAATACACTAGCGTGGCATTTGATTACAAGGTGACAAATATGATTGAAATCAGAATACACGGTCGAGGCGGACAGGGAAATGTTGCCGCTGCAGAGCTTTTATCTATTGCCGCCTTCAAGGACGGCAAGTTTGCCCAGGCTTTTCCTTCTTTTGGAGCGGAACGAATCGGTGCCCCTGTCATGGCTTTTGTTAGAATCGATGACAAAAAAGTTCGTACCCGTGAAGATGTACGGACGCCGGATTATCTGATCGTCCAAGACGCTTTTTTGATCGAGACCGTCCCTGTATTGGACGGGCTTAAACCGGATGGATTGATTCTGGTAAACTCGGAAAAACAGCCCGAAGAATTGCAACTCAAAACCACTGCATCCGTGGAAACCATTCCCGCCACTGAAATAGCGCTGGAAATCATCGGCAGGCCCATACCCAACGCGGTGATGATTGGCGCGTTTTGTACCATTACCGGCCTGGTGAGCCTGGACGCCGTCCAGGAAGCCATTATGGGGAAATTTCCCGGCAGGGTTGGCGAAAACAATGTGGCTGCCCTTGAACGGGCCCATGAAATCATGCAAAAGAGGTAGTTACATGCTTAAACAAATCGAAGGATCTCGTGCTGTTGCGGAATGTGTGGCCATGTGCCGGCCCAATGTGATTTCCGCTTATCCGATTACTCCGCAAACCCACATTGTAGAAGATCTGGCCATGATTATCGGCCAGGGGAAACTGGATGCGGAATTTATAAATGTTGAAAGTGAATTTGCCGCTGGATCGGTGGTTCTGGGGGCAAGTGCTGCCGGTGCCCGAGCTTACTCGGCAACATCATCCCAGGGGCTGTTATTGATGTGCGAGGTTATTTATTGCATTGCCGGGATGCGATTGCCCATTGTTTTGACATGCGCCAATCGTGCCATATCCGCACCCCTCAGCATCTGGAACGATCAGCAGGACTCCATGGCGTTGAGAGATGCGGGCTGGATTCAGCTCCATGCAGAGGACAATCAGGAAGCAGCGGATTTACACATACAGGCATTCAAGATCGCGGAGCAAACCAGTCTGCCGGTGATGGTCTGTATGGACGGCTTTATTCTGACCCATGCCTATGAACCGGTGGACATCCCCGAGCCCAAAGAAGTCGACCATTTCCTGCCCCCATTTACGCCGAAAAATATCGTCGACCCCCGATCGCCGAAGGGCATCGGTCTGTTTGCAGATCCGCGGTTCTATCTGGAAACCCGTTATATCTTACACAGGGCCATGGAAAAATCCGAAGAGACCATCAAGGCGGTCAGTGCGGATTTTGCAAAGACTTTCGGCAGAAACAGCGGTGGGTTCATCAAAACGTATAAACTTGAAAATGCAGACCTGGTCATTGTCTCCATGGGTTCTGTGGTGGGCACCATCAAGGAACTCATCGACCGGATGGAAGAAGAGGGGAAAAAAGTGGGACTCGTGCAAATATGTTCCTACCGCCCGTTCCCCAGGCATGAGATTTACAATGTTTTAAAAGATAAAATGAACATCGTTGTCCTTGAAAAATCGGTTTCCCTGGGAAGAGGCGGCATCCTTGCCAGTGATGTTCGCTGGTCGTTTCCCAGAGCAGAGAAAAAGGACCGTAACATCAGCAGCTTTATTGCCGGTTTGGGAGGCCGCAACATACCCATGGACGATTTGCGGTATATGGTCGAAAAAGTCGAAAAAGAACCGGTTGAACTGGAATTTTTAGGCCTAAAAAAAGAATTGATATCTGAGAAGGATTTATAATCATGGAACAAAGCGCTGAAGAACTCAACAAGATAGAGAAAAAGGACTTGTTTACCAGTGGGCATCGGGCCTGCGGCGGATGCGGCCAGGCTCTGGCCGCCCGTTTGGTGGCCGATGCATCCGGTGAAAATACCATTGCCTGCGTGGCCACGGGATGCCTGGAAGTATTCAGTTCGCCCTACCCCGACCCTTCCTGGCGCATTCCTTTTTTACACAGTCTTTTCGAGAATGCGGCAGCAGTTGCCTCCGGGGTGGAAGCAGCCTACAAGGCGTTGAACAAAGGACCGGTTAACATCATCGCCCAGGGCGGTGACGGCAGTACGGCCGATATCGGGTTTCAATGCATCAGCGGCATGTTTGAACGGGGCCACAATGTGCTCTATGTGTGTTATGACAATGAAGCCTATATGAACACCGGTGTTCAACGTTCCAGCTTTACCCCTTTGGGTGCCAGGACTTCCACGACGCCCATGGGGAACAAAACCCGTAAGAAAAATATGCCCCTGCTTGCAGCCGATCACGGCATTCCGTATGTCGCCACCGCCACGGTGGATGATTTTCGAGATCTTCAGCGCAAGGTCAAAACAGCGCTTTCCATCGAAGGTCCAAAATACATCCATATCCTCGCTCCCTGCCCTCTGGGATGGGGTCATCACGGAGAACTCTCCGTGCAGATATGCCGGCTGGCCAAAGATACCGGCATATTTCCCATATATGAAATTATCCACGGCAAAGTGTCGAATGTACGGAAGATTCCGGTAAAAGTTCCGGTGGAAGAGTATTTGAAATTACAGGGTCGCTTCAAGCACCTTTTCAAAAAGGGCCAACCCACACCGGAAGTGGCCGAAATTCAGGAAATCGCCAACCAAAACATAGAGAGGTTTAATTTATAATGGAAAAACTACCTTTGGGATTGGTCATCGATTTAAATAAAGTGGTTCCCTATAAAACGGGCTCATGGCGTACGCTGATGCCGGTAAACATCATGCAGATCCCGCCCTGTACCCATGCCTGTCCGGCAGGTAACGACATTCGCGGATTTTTGAGAGTTCTTGCAGAAAAGGAAGATTATGAGCAAGCCTGGCATGTTCTGGCGCGCAACAATCCGCTGCCTGCCACATGCGGCCGTGTCTGCCCGCATCCCTGCGAAGCAGGATGTAACCGCCGGGACTTTGATTCGTCTGTGGCCATCAACTGCAGCGAGCGTCGCGTGGGCGATTACGGTCTGGAGCACAATCTGGAACACAAGAAACTTGTGTCCGGGCGCAAAGAGAAGATTGCCGTGGTGGGTTCAGGTCCGGCAGGGCTTTCGTGTGCGTTTCATCTGGCCAAAAGAGGTTTTAAGGTAAAAATATTCGAGGCCAACGGTGAGCCGGGCGGCTGGATGCGGTACGGCATCCCCCCCTATCGCCTACCCAATTACATCCTCAAACAAGAAATTGATAATATACTCCGATTGGGCATCGATCTTGAGTGCAATGTCAAAGTGGGGGTCAACATCCCCCTGGACCAGTTGACGCGGGAATATAATGCGGTCTTTTTGGGCGTCGGTGCCCAAAAAGGTTTGGGCATCGATGTTCCGGGCAAGGATGCGGAGAACGTTTATACGGGCGTCGACTTTTTAAAGCAGGTCAACAGCGGCAAATGGATGGAAATCGGAAAGGATGTTGTGGTGATCGGCGGTGGAAATACCGCCATGGACTGCGCCCGTGTCACCAAACGGCTGGGGGCGAACGTGAGTGTGGTTTATCGACGAACCCGCATGGAAATGCCCGCGATTACCGCCGAAATCGACGAGGCCATGGAAGAGCGCATCATGTTTCGTTATCACACCAACCCGGTTAAATTAGTCACCGATGAAGGCCGGGTTGTGGGAATTTTGTCAGTTCAAATGGAGTTAAAGGAGCCCGATGCCAGCGGCCGGGCCAGACCGGTGCCCATTAGCGGATCCGAGGCATTTATTCCGGCAGATACCGTCATTATGGCCACTGGACAGGCGGTCGATTATGACGGGATCGATGTTCAAACGGTAGACAATCAATGGATGTATACCAACGAACATTTAATGACCAGTATGGAAGGTGTCTTTGCCGGCGGCGATGCCGTGGCCGGTCTGGAAACGGTCTCTCTGGCCATCGGCCAGGGTACGCGGGCCGCTTCCGCCATTGAAGATTACATCGAAGGACATGTGGAAAGCAGCCTGGCGCAGCCGCCGGTGGTCTACTCCAGGGATTTGAATACATACTATTATAATAAACAAAAAAAGTTTAATAAAGAGGCGGTGTCGATTCACACGCGGCTGAAGAATTTCAGGGAGATTTATCCATCTTTTGATCTGAAAGATATTATCGAAGAATCGAAACGCTGTTTCAGCTGCGGTCTCTGTTTCCACTGCGGCAACTGTTATATGTACTGCCCGGACTCTGCCGTCAAGATATCGCCGTCCACCGGGGGATACGAATTCGACTTGGACTTCTGCAAGGGATGTGGACTGTGTGCCAAAGAATGTCCCTGCCATTATATTCAGTTGACTCTGGAGAAATGATCCGCTGTCCTCTTCACGGAGATACAGCCCCGGAAAACGACTTTCAAAGAGCCTTCCTGATAAGGAGGGCTTTTTTATTTAATCCTAATTAATCGTAAACAAACCGGGAGAATAATTATAAGTGTAGTGTTTAGTTTTTTACATTTTTTTCTGTAGATACTAATGTATTTTCTTAACACATCTGAAGATGAAAAATAAATCTTTCAATTCAATCCCATTTTGTTTACCCTTTGGGAAAGCTGATGATACCCCATCTCCTTCGTTATCAAGGACTCGCAGTAGACGACTACGGCTTCGTCCTTGATGCCCCAGGCCGCCTCGCCTTGCTTGGCTGGCGGGCGAGCTTGGATCTGGGGCATCCTAAACTTTCGCTTAATTAGGATTTAACCTTGGTTCATTTTAATCTTTTCAAAAACGATATGCGCAGATATTGGGTTTGAAGGAGAATACATATGATGGAATTTGAATATCAGGAAATGTTTCCTTTGGGAGATGATACCACCGAATATCGGATGCTCACCGATGCGCATGTCTCGGTAGATGCTTTTAAAGGTGCCGAGATGTTAACGGTGGCCCCGGAAGGGCTGACCCTTCTGGCTGAACAGGCTTTCAAGGATGTCTCACACTTGTTGAGACCCTCCCATCTGGAACTTCTGGCAAAGATCCTCGATGATCCTGAAAGTTCGGACAACGACCGCTATGTGGCCCTTGAAATGCTGAAAAATGCAGTGATTTCCGCAGAAGGCGTTTTCCCCATGTGCCAGGACACGGGAACCGCCATTGTAATGGGGAAGAAGGGCCAGCAGGTCTGGACCGGCGCCAACGATGAACAAGCACTTTCAAAAGGTATTTTTAACGCCTATACGTCCAACAACCTGCGGTATTCCAAAAACGCTCCTTTAACCATGTATGATGAAGTCAATACCGGCTGCAACCTTCCTGCCCAGATTGAAATTTATGCGGTGGCGGGCGATTCCTATCACTTTCTCTTCATTGCCAAAGGGGGTGGATCTGCCAACAAGAGCTACCTTTACCAGGAGACCAAAGCGACGTTAACCCCTGAAAACCTCATCGCTTTCATGAAACGCAAGATGAAAACCCTCGGCACGGCGGCCTGTCCGCCATATCATCTCGCTTTTGTCGTCGGCGGTACCTCCGCTGAAATCAACCTGAAGACCGTAAAATTGGCATCCGCAGGATATCTTGACCATCTTCCCACGGCAGGAAACCGATTGGGACATGCATTCAGGGATACAGAGCTTGAAGCCGAAGTGCTCGAAATATCGCGCCGGCTGGGCATCGGTGCCCAGTTTGGCGGAAATTATTTTTGTCATGATGTCCGGGTCATTCGTCTGCCGAGGCACGGCGCATCCTGCCCCATCGGTCTGGGTGTCAGCTGCAGCGCAGACCGGAACATAAAGGCCAAAATCACCAAACAAGGCATTTTCATAGAACGCCTCGAGACCGACCCGGCCAGATACCTGCCGGAATCCGGCGGTTCCGATTCAGCAGCCGTTGCCGTGGACCTGAACCGGTCCATGGATGAAGTCCGGGCCGAACTGAGCAAATATCCGGTGGCGACCCGCCTGCTGTTAACCGGAAAAATCGTGGTGGCCAGGGACATCGCCCATGCCAAACTCAAAGAGCGCCTGGATAAAGGTGGCGATCTTCCCGAATATTTCAAGAATCACATGGTGTACTATGCCGGACCCGCCAAAACCCCGGAAGGGTATCCTTCCGGATCATTCGGTCCCACCACCGCCGGACGAATGGATCCCTATGTGCCTCTTTTTCAGGCCCGCGGCGCTTCCTTGATTATGCTGGCAAAGGGGAACCGTTCAAAAGAAGTGACCCAATCGTGCAAAAAATTCGGCGGATTCTACTTGGGGTCCATCGGCGGTCCTGCTGCCCGGCTGGGGAAAGAGTGTATCACCCACATCGAGACGTTGGAATATCCGGAACTCGGAATGGAAGCCATATTTATGATCACCGTCAAAGATTTTCCCGCCTTTATCATTGTGGACGACAAGGGGAACGACTTTTTGAGAATCTGCTGGATTGAACAATGACGTCAAACGGTTCAAAACCCAAACCCGATACAACGATCACGGAATGTCGCCGCTGCGGCACCTGCTGCAAGAAAGGCGGTCCTTCTTTTCATCTTGAAGATAAGGCGCTCATTGAAAAAGGCATCATTTTATCAAAACACCTCTACACAATCCGAAAAGGTGAGCTTTCCTTTGACAATGTTAAAGGATGTATATTGCCGGCATCTACGGACATCATAAAAATAAAAGGACGGAAAGGTTCATGGACCTGTGTTTTTTTCGATGAAAAGAACACTGAATGTACCATTTACGACGCTCGGCCCATGGAATGCAGCGTGCTTAAATGCTGGGATACCCGAGACATCGAAAAGATTTATGCCAAAGATCGTTTGACGCGTAAAGATCTTATCTCGGGCATTGAAGCGTTATGGGACCTTGTGGAGAGCCACCAGAAACAGTGCGCATACGACATGCTCACACTATTTGTTGATGCCTTGAACACAGATAAAAAAGATGAGGCATTGAAAGGCATCCTGGAAATCATCGAATACGATATAAAAATCAGAGAACTGGTTGTCCGGAAAGGAGCCCTTGAATCTGATTTGACAGATTTTCTGTTCGGCCGTCCGATTACGGAAACCATAAAAATGTACGGCCTAAAGATTGAAAAAAACGGCGATACATATCTTCTGGTTCCAACGGGTCGGACGTCTCTCAACGGATAGGACAAACCCTATGGTTGCAACGTTAGGGTCAATTAACGGGGCGTTATATTAAAAAATTCGACTGCGTTTTTCCCCAAGATCCGCGCCATGGATTCAGACGATAATTTTCTTTGTATAAACCGCTTGATTTCACGATCCCAAGCATAGGGAATGTTCGGAAAATCAGAGCCATACATGATACGGTCCAGCCGCATATCCTCTAATTTTACAGGATTTCTTATGGGCAGATAATCGGCGAGGGCCATGGACGTATCGAGCCAGAGATTATCGTATTTTTCAATGAGTTGTTTATAACGCAGAAATTCATCTACGCCTAAATGGGGCACACAAATTTTAAGTTTCGGATAATTTTCAATCACCCGTTTCAACTTTTCCGCATTGCACAATACATAGGGGTCACATGGGTATGCCGGGCTGTTGGGCTCTCTTCCGGCATGGATTATTATCGGTTTCCCCTCGGATGAACACAGATCATAAATGGGATCCATCTCCCCACTGTTCATGTCGAAGCACTGTACATGCGCATGAAGTTTTACACCCTTGAGCCCCATTTCAAAAGCTTCCTTCAGAACCCTTTCGCTTTCGATTTCTCCCGGAAATACGGTGGCCATACCGGAGACGTTATGGGGAAATTTTCGACAAATTTTCGCCATATAGGAATTTAACCCGCGAGCAGTTTCGGGTTTGTGCGCATATTGAAGGGCAACCACATGACCGAGGCCCCGGGACAGCAGATAGTCGAGGACATCCGGAGACGTCAACCTGTAACGAATCGGCCAGCCGTATGTGTCAAACCAATCCCATATGGCCTTAAAAATACCGTCCGGAAATATATGAACGTGTGCGTCCACGACAAACGGCAACGCCCTTGGAATGTTGTGGCCTTCGATATCGTTGAGTGCAGGAAGCGGTGATTGCAACATGGGATCTTCTATATCCGACTGAGTACATGTATTCGTAAATACGGCCGTACTTATAACCTGGTTTATTCATTCTATGTATGAAAAAGTTTAAAGTGCCTAAAATGAGCTAAAATGCCTAAAATTAAGGTATTCTATCAATTTTAATTATAATTGATCGCGCTGAAAGCGCGTTCCTCAACCCTGGCCCAGACCGATCACCAACGCTCTATACTCGAAAAGTCATATTTGTAATGGTGCATTGGTCGGATCAAGATATAAGCGATGCGCACCAGGGCGGGCTTTAGCTCACTTCAAACTTCAAACTTTTGGACTTCAGCTTATACGGGATAGTGTCCAGATAAAAAATACGTCATCGTATTTATGAATCAGAGCACTTGGAATTAGACTAGTGTCCATCCACAATTGTTAAATGGGCACGTTACGTTTCCAATTCATAAATGAGCAATTTTTGTTCGGATCAAGGCAGCCCCAGTTAAATATGCTTCGCATTTCACGGGGCAGGCACAAGGGTTTTCGGTGAGGCATACTCCCTGTATGCCGCAGCCGGAAACCCGCGGAGAACGCAGATCCGGACAAAAAGGGCCATTTATGGATGGAAACCAGACTAAAATGCTCCGAGCTGACAATCCGTTATCTTGACGTCCATGGCTTCGCAGGCACCGCTGACTTTCATTTTTCCGATCTTTAAATCGGATGCGATGTCCCATGCCCTTCGGCAGGACAGTCTCCCTTGGACAAGCCGATCCGCAATGGCATTTTTCAAATCCTCTGTGACACGATCCGGGTGTTTGACCATTTTT
>JAQYVT010000121.1 GCA_030145345.1 Desulfobacterales bacterium | reverse complement strand
GCTTCCGTTTCGGCTTTGGCTTTTGCTTCGGCTTCGGCTTTGGCTTTGGCCGCTGCTTCGGCTTTGGCCTTGGTCTCTGCCGCTGCCGCTTCCTTTGCCTTGACGTCTTCTTCAGCCTTGGCCTTGGCGTCCGCATCTGCCTTGGCCTTGGCCTCTGCCGCTGCCTTGGCCTTGGCGTCTTCAGCCGGATCTACTTCTTTTTTCTTTGCTGGTGCCGCTTTGGGAGGTTTCTTTGCGGGTGCCGCTTTCTTTTCGGCCTTGGGCGGGGCTTCTTTCTTGGGTGGTGCCTTCTTCGGTTCTTCGCCTTCTAGGGTCAAATCCAGTGCCGGTGCAAGGGATGCATAATCGATATCCACATCATCAAGCTGTTTGCTTATGGGGGCCACATCCTGGGCGCTTCCGCCGTCTGAGGCCAAATCGATAAACGCCCGGGTCAGCCGGATGGCCTCCGGATGCCGCATAACCAGAACATTTGAACCCGCCAGCAGATAGATAACTGCGGTCACGGCTTCCATGAGGATGCCGCGTCGTTCCGGATCCCCTAAGGTGGGGGCTTCTTCTACGCTCTGCTTGGCTTCCTTGCACTTCCATATTTCGGCGGCCATGTTATTAATTATTGGAAGCTGCAGCTTCTCGTCACCTTGGGTAAGGGCCGCCATGCTGAGCCGTTCCATCACCGAATAGCTGTATTCCAGTCCGTAACCGAGACCGCCGGTGGTGGGGTCGACGATCATCCGATTCAACGGCAGTCCAAGATTTTCAAGAAGGATGTTGACCTGCTTGGCCAGGTTAATGTCGATGGGCGAGGATGAAATCACCGTATGCCCGTATCCCATGGCGCTGGCGCCGATTCCCTTGTGATTCTTGTCCTCTACAGGCCCCAAGATCAGGTTTTCTCCATGGGTTTCTTCTGAAATTTTCTTTAAAACTTCCTCATCTTTCTCGATGTTGTTGGTACCCCATACCATCAGGGGAACGTCGATGGCTTCAAGGACCTTTTTGACCATAGCAACAGCCTCTTCAGGGCTGGCATCCTGGCCATTCGGATCGGTGCTCCTGAGTTGAAGAACGATCAATTCCGCCCCAAACTCATCAACGCACTTTTTGGCCCAAGCTGCCGGATCTGAGATAACATCCTTGAAATGGCTCATGGCAGCTTCCGGCCATTCATCCGGCTCCATATCCCACACTTCCATTGCAACCACCGGCTTATGCGGCATGTCACCTTCGAAATTGTAAAAAGGATAGCATGTCTCGCCCCCCACGGTAACGGCCTTGTCACCTTTACCAAGGGTAATTTCCTGTATAGCGCCGGTATAAGATTCTTTGTATATTTCCAAACCCAATGTTACCTCCTTTACATGACAAAATTTTTAGTGTTTGAGGTTTATCACATTGCAACCCTGTCAATCAGCTCTAAAAGGGCAACTGCATTAAAAGCCCCGGGACTTCAGAAAAAATCAACCCTCCTTTCCTAAAATGAATTTGGTTATTAAACGATCTACGTCGGTAGATTTATGGCCGTTGAACATACGCCTCTTGCTGGCAACTTGAAGGTGTTTTACAAACATAATTATTTGCAACAAATAAGAAACGTTATATGTATTTCATACATACGAGAAATTAATCCGGAGCATGCCGAATATTGTTTTTTATATTGAGATTGATTATTTGTCAATAGATGAGTCAAAATTACTTGAGGGGTCGGGGTGTTTTTATGGGTTAAATGGCTCCATGGATAATGCTTTTTTTCAAAATGTGTAAACTCGTGGTTAAAGGATCGTAAAGAAAGAACAGATTTCAATATAACAACAATGGGTTCGTCTTGAAACGGGATCTGCGCTTTGGGCCGATATGCAGTGGAGAATGCACGCCCTAAGCGGTTCATTTTATCGCCGATGACCCATTGACGCGCATCTCTTATTTTGTCGGCGCATCGAACATGCAGGTTAAAACCACCACTTCACCGTCATATTCGGTGGTGGTTTTATGGGGCAAGCCTTTAAACAGCTTTATCATCCCCTGGTTTCTGGGCAGGGTGTACGCAACCAGGCCTGAAATTCCATTCTCCCTGGCGGCTTCAGACAGTTTTCGCAGGATAATCTTGCCCAACCCCCTTCCCTGCCATTCTTTGCTCACTGAAAATGCGACTTCTGCTATATTTCTGCTAGAACCCAGCAGATATTCCCCAACGGCCACGACCTTTCCGAAACCAAATTCCCCCACCACCGCCAGAAGCGTTAAATTCTTGATGTAGTCGATGTGGAACATACTCTCCAAATCGTTACGAACAAATCTGCTTCTTGCCTGAAAAAATCTGGAATATATGTCATCTTTATCCAGATTGTAAAAATGTTCCTGAATCCTTCTCTCGTCCACCGGTTTTGCCGGCCGAATTGTGATGGGTTCACCGGCAATCTCCCGTGTCTCTTCCAGCTTGATGGGATATATGCCGTGTAACGATTCCGACAGCGTGCGCTCGGCGCCAAGCAGCCCCATCTTTCTGGCCTCAAAAAAAAGCTCTTCACGAAAATCCGGGTGGGCAATGCTGATCATGGCCATGGCCCGTTCCTGCAAACTTTTCCCAAACAGGTTTACAGCCCCGTATTCGGTCACAACGTATTGAACATCGCCCCTGGGAACGACAATGGGGGTATCATTTAACATGGGAACGATCCGGCTCTTTTTGCCGTCGGTGGTTGTCGATGTAAGCATCAGGATCGATTTGCCGCCTTCAGACCTGGACGCGCCTCTGATAAAGTCGAGCATTCCGGTCACACCGGAAAAATGGTTGAAAGAAAGTGCATCGGCGGCGACTTGGCCGGTCAGATCCATAGCCATGGCCACGTTCATGGAGACCATTTTGTTGTGACGGGAAATAACACCGGGATCGTTTACATAATCCGAAGGATGAAATTCAATGGCCGGATTATCATCAAGAAATTCATAAAGATTTTGGGTGCCGATGGCACAGCTGGCCACAAGTTTTCCGTCATTGAATCCTTTTTTCCGGTTGGTAATCACGCCCATTGAAACAAGGCGCATGATATCGGTGGTAACGTACTGGGTGTGAACGCCGATATCATGTTTTTCGGAAAGTGCCAAAAGGGTGGCCTGGGGGGTTGTACCGGGACTAAATTGGATGGTTGAACCGTCATCAACAAGCCTTTCTACGAGCCGGCCGATAAGATTGGCGGCCTCGAGCTCCGGAAGTTCCCCGACGATAAGAAGCGCTTCTTCATGTTCAACGATTGCGTCCACATCGTTGACATGAATAAAGCTTCTGCCCAGCACCCGGGGCATCCTGGAATTTACCTGGGCAATGACGAGATCGGCGGACATTGCCGCCGCCAGCGTTATATCCACTGAAATACCCAGGCTCATCCATCCGAAATCGTCCGGTGGAGAAACCTGGATCAGTGCCACATGAATGGGAAGGCGTCGGGTTTTAAAAAGGCGGGGCACTGCCGAAAGATTCATGGGCGTGATAAACCGCATGTTCTTTGCAAGACTTTTCGGTTTGGCCGATCCCAGATAAAATGACCGGATATTAAAGCTCTGGTCCCGCGTCTCATCTGCAATCAGCGTCAAAGGTGTACTTTCCAGACTCAGCAGGCGGACAATCTCGATGTCGGTGAACGTATCCGCTGCTTCAGCAAGCTCTCTGACCAAATATTGGGGCTCACCACATGATGAACCGATAAAGACCCGTTGACCCGCACGAATCAGCCCGATGGCTTTTTTCCCGGAGCACCGTTTTTCAACATAATTGTCTGCCCAATAAGTTGTTACCGCCATACGAATCCCCTATATTTTTTATCATTGATTATCGATTTGTTTGCTCAAGTTTCGCACGGCCTGCCAAAACCTACAGCAAGCAATCGGATTTCGGTTTTTATGCGGGGCACGGTCTGCGTGTATTCGTGAGCGTCAAGAAAGAACAGCGCAATAACGATTTTTTATATTTTGAACGGGTTGCACACGTTCTTAGTGTTTAACCTATGCGGCCGTTATTATCAAGAAAAAGATGGCCTTGTTTGGCGGTTTGGTTTTTACGAAATGTATATTTCGGCAAGATTCGTAAAGTGGAATAAAAACGGGTGTCGAATAACAGGGATATGCTTTGAACTTATTTAGAAATGGTGTAATTCTCTATAAACGTATCCAACCGATTCCATTGGTCGTGACTTAATTCGGAAAATTGAACACCCAGGTGCCTCATTTCAAAATCACTGAAAGGGGACTTATTCTCTACATGGATATCTGAAATCTTGTTGCAGGGAATATCTTTCAGATAAAAACCCTGGCCGCTTAAAAACATGTCCAGCAGAAGGGGTCCATGCAGTTGTTCCCCACCGTTGATGAGCATAAAGGCAAGCCCCCCCTTGCTGATGTTTTTTATTTGACCCAGCTTTGAAGCGCCGTTCTTAAGCACCGCATATACGCCCTGCTTCACCGGGAACCGTTCATGGGACCTTCTTTCAAAGATCATTTCAGTATTTTCCATGCCGTATCCTTTTCGGTTAATATAAACCAACTTATAATCGTGATTACAAAACCGTGAATATTTTGTCAAGATCGGACTCGGGAAAAGTCTTCCACAAAGCACATCGAGTCCGGCCCAAGGGAGTGCTAAGGGCGCTCCCACGAATGTTTATCTTTTTAAAAACGCGACCCGACGTCACACGTTAAAAAATATGACTGTTTATAAAAATAATTAGCTGTTTACAAAAAGGTATATTGTGTGTCAATAAAAAAATACCACAATATATGGGAAATATTGCCCCGTGAACCGGTCCGTTCCCATAGGATTCAGCAGAAATAATCTATACTTAAAAAAATCAGATTGATAAATTGGCCTAAATATTGCTACATATCAATCGGCATAACACCTTTTATGACGTCGTTATTTCGAAAATGCGTTCGGCAAAAGATTAATGAACTGAATACAAAACGGTTAAACATCAGACAATCCAAACCTGAAATGGAGCGAAACAGATGAACACCTGTAAATTTTGCGGCTTGACACATCGTGTCGGATTTATTTCAACCCGTTTTGCAGGGACAGACGGCGTCTCCCTGGAAACGGCAAAATGGGCGGACGTTTTTCAAAAGGAAGGATTTTCATGTTTCTACTTCGCCGGCGAGCTGGATCGTCCCCCGGATTGCTCATATCTGGTAGAAGAGGCGCATTTCACGCATCCGGATATCAAAGATATTTACAATCACTGCTTTGGCATTCACAAACGAGATCGGCGTATTACACAAAAAATTCATAAGGTTAAAGAAGAATTAAAGGACGAACTTTACGCATTCATCGAAAAATTCGGCATCGACCTGTTGGTTCCGGAAAATTCACTGACCATACCGTTAAATATTCCCCTCGGTCTTGCCATTACTGAGGTTATATCCGAAACGGAAATACCGACAATCGCTCACCATCACGATTTTTTCTGGGAGCGACAGCAGTTTCTGACAAACTCGGTCTGGGACTATTTAAACATGGCCTTTCCGCCGCATCTTCCGTCCATACAGCACGTGACCATAAACTCTTCCGGAGACAATCAGCTGAGCCTCAGAACCGGTATTTCCGCGACCATTATTCCCAATGTCATGGACTTTGAGAATCCGCCGCCGCCGGTGGATGATTATGCATCAGACGTACGAAAAGCGCTCGGTGTGGAAGATGATGAACTCCTGATTCTCCAGCCGACCCGGGTCGTAAAGCGCAAGGGGATCGAACATGCCATAGAGCTTATCCACCGGCTGGGGAAAAAAGCCAAGCTGGTCATTTCACACGCTTCCGGGGATGAAGGCTATGATTATGAACAACGTGTCAAAGAATATTCAAGGCTTTTAAATGTTAACACGGTGTTTGTTTCGGATATTATCAATGAGCGGAGAGGGCGCACCAAAACAGGGAAAAAAGTTTACACACTGAACGACATCTATCCCCATGCCGATCTGGTCACGTATCCCTCGACTTTTGAAGGGTTCGGCAATGCCTTTTTAGAAGCCGTCTACTTTAAAAAACCGATCGTCGTAAACAAATATTCAATCTATACATTCGACATCGAGCCAAAAGGGTTTCTTACGGTGGAAATCAACGGGTTTGTGTCAGAGGATACTGTTCGTAAGGCCAGGACGGTTCTTGAAAACCTCGGATTTTGTAAAGAAATGGTCGATACGAACTTCGAAATTGCCAAACGCTGTTTCTCTTACTCGGTTCTCCGACAGAAACTCCGGAACCTCATTTATGACGGCGTTGCCTGCAATCCCGAAAATATGAAAAGTTAAGGCTTGCCAACATGTCAATATTGCTTTAAATCGTTAAAAAAACTTTTCTCTAGAACTTTATAAAATGAATCCCATACAAAATAAGCTCACATATGGACTTAAAACCGGCACCCAAAAAGGATGGCACGGTTTTGTCTGGATGCTCAAAATTATTGTGCCCATATCCTTTCTGACGGTCCTTCTTGAATACAGCGGCTGGATAAACAAAATAAATTTTATCCTCGAACCCTGCATGAACCTTCTGAGTCTTTCCCCCATCGCCGCCCTTCCTTTGATCGTCGGAATGCTTACCGGCATTTACGGCGGCATCGCTGCCATGGCGGTACTCCCTTTAACCACCAATGAAATGACATTGATCGCCATTTTTCTTCTCATTTCACACAATCTTATCCAGGAAGGAATCATTCAAAGCCAGTCCGGACTGAAACCCTTTAAAGCGACCCTCTTTCGCCTGGCAGCTTCCGTTGTAACGCTAATGATCGTCTCCAGATTTCTCGGGCCTGAACCTGCACTGGCTGTGGCAAAAGGAACGCCTGTGACAGTTCAACCGGCGTTTATAACCCTGATGAAAAACTGGTTAACAGCGACATTATATCTCAGTCTAAAGATATTTGTGATTATCATGGTCATCATGATTCTTCTTGAAATGATGAAAATTTTCAATATGATTCCTCATATCGTTAAAGTTTTGAGCCCACTTTTAAAGACCATGGGACTCGATCAACGGGCAGGCATTTTATGGCTGACCGCAATCGTCTTTGGAATCGCCTACGGTGGCGCAGTGATTGTAGAAGAAGCAAAAGAGACGTATATTACAAAGGAAGAACTTGAAAAGCTTCATCTTTCCATCGGAATCAATCATTCCATGATTGAGGATCCGGCACTCTTTTTATCGCTGGGGCTCAGTGCCTTCTGGCTCTGGGTACCCAGATTTATCGTGGCCATCATCGCCGTGCGTCTGTTCGATTTATACTATAAAATCCGGTCGATGTATCGTCCGCCAAAGACTGTCTCTGTTCAAAAGAAATAAACATCGATGCTCGTTACCAGCTTGTCATTGTTCATGAAGGCCCATAACCCGGAGTTAAATCCCCAATGACGGAAATATATCCCATCGGCGGAGGAAAAGGCGGTGTTGGAAAGAGTTTTGTTGTGGCCGGTCTCGGCGCATTAATCGCCAAATGGGGCCATAACGTCGTGGTGATCGATTTGGATCTGGGCGCTTCAAACCTCCATACCCTTTTGGGAATGAAACGTCCGAAACGCGGTTTGAATCGCTATATAGATAAAACGGTGAGAAGACTTGAAAGTGTGGCGGTTCCCACCATGATCCCGAATCTTTTTTTTATCAGCTCGATGCATTGCTCCATGGAAATCGCTAATCTTTTGCATGCGCATAAATTAAAAATAATCAGCGCGATTCAAAAACTTCCTTTCGACTATATTTTGCTCGATCTGGGGACAGGGACAAACTTCAACACCCTCGATTTTTTCTTAACTTCCAAGGAAGGGATTCTGATCGGTACCCCCGAACCCACATCCATCGAAAATTTTTTCCGTTTTATTAGCGCCGTCTATTTTAGAATATTAAAACAGACGTTGAAACGTTCCGAATTTCATTCGGCGGTCAAGGATGCTGTCACCGAGATGTCCAGCGCACCTGCGGGCACCCATGATATTCTAAAAATCGTCTCAAAATATCATCCGGACAAAGTCACCGACCTGAAAAACAAACTCAGTGAATTTAAATTCAAGCTGATTTTAAATCAGTTCCGAAAAAATATGGATTCAACCCTTGGCAATAAAATTGAGACCGTATGTAACCGGCATTTTCATTCTAATTTTCAGTTCCTTGGGAATATCCGCTATGATGGACAAATTCATGATGCAGTGTTTTCTAGAACACTATATGTCCATAAATATCCCCACACACAATCTTCCAGCGATCTGAAAAAGATTGCGGAAAAGATAACCAGAAATCGAAGGCCGACATCATTGCCAAAAGAAATATCATGAAATATTTTGACGGATTAAATTACTACGAAATTTTAAAAATACCGGAAAATTCGTCTTTTTTGGAGATTAAACAGGCCTATAGGGATGCCGTGTCGATTTATGGCGAAGATTCTCTGGTAACCTATTCTTTGTTTTCAACGGATGAACGGGAAAAAATTCTCAAAATCATCGAAACGGCGTTTCTAACCCTCATCGATGGAAACCAGAGAGCCGCCTACGATAGAATGCTTATGGATTCAGGACAATCGGACACGAAGTTTATATCCGGTCAAAGTCAAAAACAATCCCAACCCGTATTTGACCCCGGCAAAGCGGCAAACGATGACCCATTAGCGGCCGACGCGACAAAACAAATTCAGGCGGACGAAGAGAAACAACTTTCAGACGAAATTCTTTCTAAATCGTCTGTTTCTGGAAATGATTTAAAAAAACTGAGAGAAGCGTTGGGCGTTGAAATTCACGAAATCCATTCCCTCACGAGAATCAGTGTTTCGGTTTTAAACGCCATTGAAGAAAATCGGCTGGAGAGTCTCCCCCCCGACACATATTTGAGAAATTTTTTAAAACTCTATGCGGAAGTTCTACAAATAGATCCTCTGAAAATTGTAGATGGTTACTTTAAACATATTTCAATGGTTCAAAACACGGATTAGAGCAATTCCCAAAAATATGTTCCGATTCAATTGCTTACGGTCACAATTTCAGTAAGCCGCAGGATTGTTCCGTTTTGATCGGGAAGCTGTCTGAGCAAATTAGAGCGCGTTAAAGCGAACAACATAGATGTTGTCAAAATTATGGATAATTATCATATTCCCACCATGTAATCTTGACACCTTGGACCTGTTCGTTTTTACGCGGTTTTATTGGCGAGTTCTTGCCGATAAAAACGGAATTGTCCTGCGGCTGAAACGGAATGTTATTCTGAAAAAGTTATAGATCCGAAACACTTCTTTTGACACTCGCTTTGACAATATTTGTCACCCCGTTGCAATCTCCGCACATCTAATATCTATTTAAAATATTGGAATTAATGGAATTAATGTATTTTTATCCATCTGGTATGCATCTTGCTTAAAAATTAACAACCTCTGAATATATTTTTACAAGTTTATCAACATTAATTCATGGAGAATCAATATGTATTTCAAGATCTTAAAAAAAGCGTTGTTTTTTTTAATGGCGTCTTTGTGTCTATTTTTTCTGACCGCCTGCAGAACCACCGGCGGCGGCGTCAGTTACCAATGGGACAATGATACTGGATACGACCATCCCCATAAAGTAAAAAGGACCAAAGGCGGGCCGCCGCCGCATGCACCGGCCCATGGATATCGGGCAAAACACCACTATCGCTACTATCCTTCCTGCAGCGTGTATTATGATACGCATCGACAATTATATTTTTACCTGAGGGGTGACAACTGGAGAATGGACGTATCGCTGCCCCAAGGCCTGCATGTGGACCAGAGTGGGTATGTGAGCATCGAGATGGATTCCGATAAGCCCTACACGCATCATAAGGAGCACAAGCGTAAATATCCTCCGGGGAAGAGCAAAAAATGGGGAAAGAAAAAACATAAAAACCATAAAGGATAGGTCGCACCACCGGTGCATTGACACCCGAAATGTCGAGACCAGTGAGATACGGTATAAATTTCAGCCCTGTTAGCACCGTATCGCACCCGGGCAATCCGGTGTTAA
>JAQYVT010000120.1 GCA_030145345.1 Desulfobacterales bacterium | reverse complement strand
GGAACACCGTGACGCTGGAGCATTTCGTTGGCGGTACAGCAGATGCCGCCCAGCTGAATACCTTTAGCGCCTATGGAATGGGCGTAATCGATCATCTCCTGGCTTTCGGAAACGGCAACAATCAATTCGGACAGGACCGGCTCATGGCCATGAACAATAATGTTCACGTGGTCTTCCTTCATAATGCCCAGGTTGGCCTCGGACTGGAGGGGAGAAGGTGTTCCGAAAAGGATGTCCTGAAGATCGGTGGCCAGCATGGATCCGCCCCAACCGTCTGCGAGGGAGGCTCTTGTCCCCTGTTTGATGAGGTTTTTGTAGTCCTGATCAACCCCCATATGGGTTCGATGCATGATATCCACAATTTCCCGGTCGATGTTTCGGGGAAGAACACCCTGCTTTTTCCAGATTTCATAACGGGGCGCGGGGGCTCTCTTGAGATAGAGCAGTTCCCCTTCGGCCTTGCCCCATTCATTCAGGGCCACTTCGCCCACTTCAACGGCGATCTCGTCCAGGTCCCGGTCCAACTCTTCTCCATCCACCTCGACGGTGGTGGCAACGCCTAAATGTTTGGCCACGGCAACGAGCTTCACCGTATCTTTAATTTTGTAATCGTCCGTATCTTTTCTTGCCGCGGAAAGAAAGACCTCGGCCACGCTTCGTCCGTGGTCCGAATGGGCCGCCGCTCCGCCGGCGATCATGCGGATAAAGTTTCGCGCCGCAATGGTATTGGCGGTGGCGCCGCACAGCCCTTTTCTGTCGTCTTCACCTTGAATGCCACCCTTGGGGAGTGGCAGACGACAGGGACCCATTGCGCAATTTTTACAGCATATGCCCTGAATTCCGATGTTACAGGGTTTCATCTTTAGAGCCCGATCAAAAATCGTTTCAACGTTAAGATCATGAGACCGGGCAATCATCTCCTGTGATGCCACATCGATGGAGGCTAAGATTGGATCAGCCAGCTTCGGGGCTTTGGCAACCTTTGCTTTTTCTTCTGCCATTTTGAGGTTCCTCCTCATTATTATATGAAATGTTATTATTTAAAATTAGGTATCCGTTTTCAAAACAAAACCGACAAACCCGCTTATCTCATCCGTTTGAGATTTTCGACCATCTTTTCGAGTTTGGTTTTCTGAACCTTTGCAGGTGTCATGGTTCCGGGGGTTTTTACAGCGCCGGCCTTGGCTTCAAGACGCTTTCGGTTCTCTTCCGCGCGCGCGTCTCTCAGGGCATTTTCCTCGGCTTCCCGCTTGGCCACTTCCGCGGCTGCCGCATCCGCTTTCGCCTTGGCTTCCGCCTCTGCTTTAGCTTTCGCTTCTGCCTCTGCTTTGGCTGCTGCATCCGCCTTGGCTTTCGCTTCCGCCTCTGTTTTGGCTTTCGCTTCCGCCTCTGCTTTCGCCTTTACTTCCGCTTCCGCCTTGGCTTTCGCTTCCGGATCCTCTTTGGGTGATTCCTTTACTTCCGGTTTGGCTTCTACCTTGGGTTCAGGCGCCGCCTTGGGCGCTTCCTTCACTGCGGGTTTGGCTGCCGCTTTCGGTTCAACTTTGGGTGCGGGCGCCGTCTTGGCTACCACCGGCTTCTTTGCAGCTTCCGGTTCCCCAAAATCGAGGTTGGGTTCGGGAGAAACAGCCAGAAGTTCAGCCGTTTCAAGTTCAAGCACTTTGGAGACGTCCGCCACATTTGAGGCGGTCCCGCCGTTTGAGAGCAATTCAATAAAAGATTTGGTCAACCGAACACTTTCCGGATGACGAAGAACAACGACGGATGCGCCGGCCAGCAGGTAACAGACGGCCGCCACGGATTCCATCATGATCCCTCTTTTTTCAGGATCACCCAGGGTTGGGGCGTCTTCAATGGCCTCTTTGGCTTCCTTGCATTTCCAGATTTCATTCCCCAGATTACAGATCATGGGGATCTGCAGTTTATCGTCTTCCTGGGTCAGGGCCGCCATCATGATCCGTTCCATGACAGAGTATGAATATTCCATGCCGTATCCCAAACCACCGGTGGTGGGATCGATGATAATTTTATCGCTTTTAACACCCAGATTACCGAGCAGAATATTAAGCTGTTTGGCCAGGTTTACATCGATGGGAGATGAGGAAACAATGGCTTGGCCATAGCCGAGAGCACTGGCACCCACACCCTTGTGATTTGCCTCTTCAACCGGTCCGAGGCAAACATTTTTGCCTTCGCAGGTTTCCGAGATCTTTTTTAATACCTCTTCGTCCTTTGCGTTGTTGGCGGTTCCCCACAGAACCAGGGGCACGTTCACCGCATCTGCAACCTTTTTGACCATTTCAGCGGTTTCTTCGGCGCCGCGATCCATTCCATTTGGGTCCGTGCCTTTTAACTGCAGCACAATTAATTCAGCGCCGTACTCGTCCACGCATTTTTTTGCCCATGCCTCAGGTGAAGCAATCACATTCTTAAACGGTGCGATCGCCGCCTCGGGCCATTCTTCTGAAGGGTCATAATCCCAGACTTCCATGGCTACCTTGGGGGCATTTGGCATACTGCCTTCAAAGAGATGGAACGGGTATGAGTCTCCTCCACCCAGTTTTACAGCGCCGTCACCGACGCCAAGTGTTGTTTCCCCTATTTTTCCTGAATAGGGTTGTTCGGGAATCTCAAAGGCCAATTTGTGTCCCTCCTTCTTGGATTCTTTGTTTGTTCACAATCTGCGGCTTATCGCCGCTGCCTCATATAAAAACCATCTTTCTTTATAAAAAAAACCATCCATTAGACGGTAGCAATAAAGAAATAATTCCTCTATAGAAAGTAGAAAAGAAACTCACTTGTGAAATATTTTACATAGTGAGTGCAAAAAAACACCTCTGCCTTCGAGGTCATCGGACGTAAAGTAGAAGATTATTAAAACGTTGTCAAGGGGTTTTTGCCTGTAATATAAAAGGGTTTCCTGACGAATCATCTACCCTATATATTGTATAAGACATAACCAATATACAATATATAGGGCTATTTAGGGAATTATCTCGTCAAAAATGCGGTATGCGGCTTTCATGGCCTCGTTTTCGCTCGGCAATTCGACGGTCGGCCTTCCTTCCAGGTCGAACAGCTGGACTTCAGAATCTTCCGGAACAGTGCCGATGAAATCCATTTTGTACTGGCTGAGCGCCTCATCCAAAGCCTCCGATTGGCCTGGCTTTGCCCGGTTTACCATGACAACTTTTTTGCTGATATTCAATTTGAGAGCCTCCGTTAATTCCACAATGCGGTGGGCCGCCTGCAACCCTCGCCTTGTGGCATCGGATACCACAAGGAGCACGTCAATGTTGTTGGTGGTGAGCCGGCTGATATGTTCCATGCCCGCCTCATTGTCCACCACGAGATACCTGTAGTTGTCCATCAACTTTTCCAGGTATTGCGTTAAAAGCGTATTGGCCGCGCAATAGCATCCGGAACCTTCGGGACGACCCATGACAATCAGGTCAAATCCTTTGGACTCCACGATCGCTTCCTGAAGTTTCATCTCCATATAAATATCTTTTGTCATGCCCGGTGACACACCTGTTTTCATGTCCTCCCTGGCATCACCGAGCGTTTCCCCTGCCTCCAAGCCCAACACCTCATTAAGATTCGCATTGGCATCGGCATCTACAGCCAGTACGGGCGTTTTGCCTTTCTCCACCAGGTATTTGACAAGCATACCCGCTGTTGTGGTTTTACCGGTACCCCCTTTTCCAGCTAAAGCAACTGAATACGTCATGTTTTCCTCCTTATGGTGAAATATAAATTTTAATTGCTATCTTTTCAAAAAATGTCTAGAATATACTGTTTTTTAAAAAAACCTTTCTATTAACCCACAACTGTTTTCCATGACAACCAAAAATGAAATATGGAACCAAATAAAACGGAACATCAAGGACGATATTCCTAAATCCGAGTTCAAAACGTGGCTGTCACAAACATCTCTTCTGGAGATCAGTTCGGAATCAGCTGTTATTGAGGTTCCAAACAAATTTGTTGCAGCATGGCTCTCTGAAAATTACAGTGACCCCATACGACTGCTGTTTCGAGATATTGTGGGAGCCCAACCGGCCATCCGATTTTCTTACCGAACCCTTCGAAGCAAAACAAAAGAAAAAAATAAACGTATCCCTCGTCGTTCAAAAACATCCTTTCCCCTTGGACTGGATCCGTCCCGCACCTTTTCCGATTTCATTAAAGCCCGTTCCAACGGTCTGGCCTGCTCCTCAGCGCTTGATGTTGCAAATAATCCATCTTCCAAGTATAATCCTCTTTATATCTATAGCAAATGGAGCTTTGGGAAAACCCATCTTTTACACGCCATCGGCAATGAAGCCATGAAAAAAGACCCTGATAAAAAGGCCGTTTACCTGTCAGCTGAAAATATTATTTCTAAATTTGAAAAAACGGCTTCTGACAGAATTAACGGTTTCTGGGGAGAAGAAATACCCCCTCGATTTTTGTTGCTCGACGACATCCAAACCATCGCCTCTCAGGAGAAGACACAAAAAGAACTGCTTTCTCTGTGTAGCTTGTTTCTGGAATCAAAACGCCAATTGGTGGTTGCCGCCTCCGCACCCCCGAGCCAAATTAAAAATCTTTTACCCCAATTGCGTTCCCGTCTTGAATGGGGTCTGATTACTGAAATAAAGGTCCCTGATCAAGAAACCAAAATGAAAGTGGTCCACCAAAAAGCAAAACAACAGGGCCTTCAGTTTCGAGAGGACGCACAGTTCTTTCTGGCAAGTTCAACCAATGACCTGAAAAATCTGGTCCGTCAAATTGAAAAAATCAAACTTCATGCACCAATCTACGGAAACAAAATGGATATTTCCATTGTGCAAGCCATTCTTGAAAATAAACTTCAATTTCAGATTGGTCCCGAGCATATTCAAGAAATAACGGCGAAATATTTTCAGATTTCACCCTCGGATCTTTTGAGCCAAAAAAAAGATCGAAAAATCTCTTATCCCAGACAAGTTGCCATTTTCCTTACAAGAAAATACACGGACATGTCCTTAAAAGAAATTGGAAGGGCATTCGGTAATAAACATCATTCGTCAATAATTTACTCAATTAATACCATTGAGAAAAATATTAAATCAAAAATATCGGTTATTAATGATATAAATAAGTTAAGAGGGTTTATTTTAAATAGTTCAGTTGAGTATGATTTTTGAACTGTCCAAATGTTTGTCAGCCTTTGTTCAAAAAGTGAAAAATTTGATAATCAGGGTTTTTATCTGAAAGCTGCAGATCATTTCTTTATAAAGGGTTTAAGAAAATAAAATATACAAAACCGGATGGTTGCTTGATTTTCAAACAAATCTACAAGGCTTTATTATTAATTTTATTTTTATAGACTTAAAAGAATAATAAATAAATCACCAACGGAGGAAACAATGGAGATAAGAATTGATCGGAGTGAACTCCTTAGATCCGTTTCAAAAGTTCAGAGTATTATCGAAAAAAAAAGTAACATGCCCGTATTGTCGACGATTCTATTCACCGCAGATGGCTCAACGGTTCGAATCAGCGCAACGGATTTGGAACTCGGTTTCCAAGAGACAATCAATGCTCAAGTGATTGAAGAAGGCAGCATAACCCTGTCCGGACGAAAAATTTTTGAAATTCTCAAAGAGACAAAATCACCTGAATTTCATATTAAAGAAAAGGAAAATAACTGGATATTCCTCTCCGATGGCGTTGCCCGGTTTAATCTGGCCTCTATTTCACCTGAAGAATTCCCAGCGTTTATGGAACCCGAAGGCGTTGCTATGATTGCCATTGAAGGCGACACGCTCGTGAATATGATCAATAAAACAATTTATGCGGTCACCATTGAAGAAGCGGGGTTTAAGCTGTCCGGTGTGTTAACCGAAAGGGTTGTGGTTGATGAAAAAAATCTTTTAAGGATGGTCGCCACCGATGGTCACAGACTTTCACTCATTGACAAATCCTTTGCCAATATTGAATCTCTGGAACTCAGTGAAGGGGTTATGATCCCCAAAAAAGGGATGAGTGAACTGAACAAAATGGCGGCCGATGGTGGTATCATTGAGATTGGTTTCAAAGAAAAAAACTGCGTGGCCAAAAAGGACAATGCCTTTCTGATGATGCGTCTTCTGGAAACCAATTTTCCGGATTATAACGCTGTAATGTTAAAAAATGAAAAGGAGCCGGTCGATATCGGCAAAGCGGTTTTTCTGGAAGCCATGAGAAAAATGCTTATATTGAGCAACGAGCGGTACAGGGCGGTTAAAATTACCTTGGAAAATAACGTGATGGATCTCGTTTCAACCAACCCGGATTTGGGAGAGGCCCAGGAAAATATCGAAATTAAATACAACGGTGAGCGTGTCGAAGCGGGTTTTAATCCAAAATATTTCATAGACACACTTCAATCCATGCAGAGTGAAACCATCCATCTAGATTTTACGGATAGTTCGAAGCCCTTCGTGCTTACGGGTGAAGCAGACGAAGGTTTCGTCGGTCTCATTATGCCCATGAGGGTTTAGGATGACAGAAGAAAGAACATATGAAGCGTCGGATATCAAAGTTTTAGAAGGCCTGTCGGCCGTCCGAAAAAGACCGGCCATGTACATCGGGAATACAGCTTTTGAGGGGCTCCATCACCTGGTTTACGAAGTGGTGGATAACAGTATTGATGAGGCGCTGGCCGGGTTTTGCGATCTGATTGAGATCAAATTAATGACGGACAACAGCGTGGTGATTCGGGACAACGGACGGGGTATTCCCGTGGATATGCATGAATCCGCCAACATGCCGGCCCTGGAAGTGGTCATGACCAAACTTCATGCAGGCGGAAAATTCGACAATAAAACATACCGGGTTTCCGGAGGACTCCACGGCGTAGGCGTCTCCGTGGTGAATGCACTTTCCAGCTATCTTGAGGTTGAAGTATACCGGGATGAGAAAATTTACTTTCAACGCTACGAAAGAGGGGAATCCAAAACAGGCCTTGAAATCAGGGGCGAAACCGCAAGAACCGGAACTAAAATACACTTCATTCCGGACCCGCTCATTTTTGAAACGGTTATTTTTGATTTTGAGACCTTGGCCAAAAGGATGCGAGAACTGTCTTTCCTGACAAAGGGGTTGCGGATCAAAATCTTGGATGAGCGGACCGGTAAGAAGAAGGATTTCCTATACGAAGGGGGGATTGAGTCTTTTGTAGAGTATCTCAACAGAAACAAGGAATTGCTCCATCGAAAACCTGTTGTTATTTCAGGAGAAAAAAGCGGTGTATTGGTTGACATTGCCCTTCAGTATAATAATTCCTATAAAGAAAATCTCTTTACTTTTGCCAATAACATCAACACCAAGGAGGGGGGGAGCCATTTGGCAGGCTTCAAATCCGCTCTGACCCGGAGTATCAATTCGTATCTCAACAATTCCCCAATGGCAAAAAATGTCAAAGAAAAGCTTTCGGGAGATGATGTAAGGGAAGGCTTGACAGCGGTTATCAGCGTAAAGCTCCCTGAGCCGCAATTTGAAGGCCAGACAAAGACAAAGCTCGGAAACAGCGAAGTCAAAGGTTTGGTTGAAACCCAGGTCAATGAAGGCCTGGGGACTTTTTTTGAAGAGAATCCGGCGGTAATAAAATCCATCCTCGGCAAGGTCATTGACGCGGCCAGGGCCAGAGAGGCCGCCAGAAAAGCCAAGGATCTGGCCAGAAGAAAGGGCGTTTTATTCGATCATTCTTTGCCCGGAAAGTTGGCGGATTGTCAGGAAAAGGATCCCGCCCGAAGTGAGATTTTTATTGTGGAGGGAGAATCGGCGGGGGGGTCTGCAAAACAGGGTCGAAATCGAAGAACTCAGGCCATTTTGCCACTCAGAGGAAAAATTCTTAATGTTGAAAAAGCAAGATTCGATAAAATGATCGGGAGCGAAGAAATTCGAATCTTGATTGCAGCCCTGGGAACTGGAATCGGGGAAAATGACTACACTCTGGATTCCTTACGATATCACAAAATTATCATCATGACCGATGCGGATGTGGACGGGGCACATATCCGCACACTCCTCCTAACATTTTTTTTCAGACAGATGCCCGATTTGATTGAAAAAGGATATCTTTATGTGGCGCAGCCGCCCCTTTATCGTGTTTCTCGGAAAAGGAAAGACCTGTTTATCAAGGACGAGGATAACTTTAACGATTATATTCTTGATCGAATCTCCGAAAATGAAAGGGTTGTCTATACAGACGGGAAGGAAACATCCGGAAAACGGCTCATAAAACTCCTGAACAGGCTCGTAAAGTTTTTTGACAATATGGAGAAACTTTCCAGGAAAGGCTTCAGCTATAAATTTCTGGAAGCCCTTATTTCAAATGGCGTAACCTCTACAAGACAATTCAAAGATAAGGTTTTTATCGAAGGTCTGGTTGAGCGGCTCCGGGCGGATGGTTTTGATCTTACGGAACTCGGAAAAACTGAAGACGATGGATATTACCAATTTATGGTCACCGAAACAAAGAATGGCGGTCATGCTTTCAAAGTTGACTGGGAATTTCTATCATCTCCCGATCTTCGCCAGTTAATATCGCTTTCCGAAGATTTTCGGGAACTCAAGGTCAACGGCTTCAGGGTTAATGGAAACCATGAAAAACAGAAGATAGAAGACCCTCGCAACTTCCTCAATGACCTCATGGAAAAAGGCAAAAGGGGATTGGCCATTCAGAGATACAAAGGTTTAGGCGAAATGAACCCCGGCCAGCTGTGGACTACCACCATGGATCCTGAAAAGAGAGTGCTTCTTCAGGTAAAAGTGGAAGACGCGGTGGAGGCAGATCATATCTTTACCATACTCATGGGGGACAAAGTGGAACCCAGAAGAGAGTTTATCCAGAATAATGCCATGGAAGTAACCGAATTGGATATATAACGGTCTTCGCCAATATCCGTTAACGGTTACGGGTTTTTAATGCGACCATCTGAAAGTAAGAATATTGTAGGGGCAAACCTGTGTGTTTGCCTTTGTGTTTAAGAGAAACCACAGAGATTGGAGAAACCAAAATATTATGCTGCAGGATTTAGAACCTGAATTTGTAAACATTGAAGATGAGATGAAAAAATCTTATCTCGAGTACTCCATGAGCGTTATTGTGGGTCGAGCCCTACCGGACATCAGGGACGGCCTGAAACCGGTTCATAGACGCGTACTGTTTGCCATGAATGACCTGAAGAATTTTTTCAACAGGCCATATAAAAAATCGGCAAGGGTTGTGGGCGATGTCATTGGTAAATACCATCCCCACGGGGACAGCGCCGTATACGATACCATCGTTCGTATGGCACAGGATTTTTCCCTGAGATATTGTCTTGTTGACGGTCAGGGGAATTTTGGATCCGTGGATGGAGATCCCCCCGCTGCAATGCGGTACACGGAAGTGCGGATGACGCGAACGACACAGGATTTTCTGGACGACCTTGATAAGGAAACGGTTGATTTCGCACCCACCTATGACGGAAGCCTTCTGGAACCGTTGGTTCTTCCCACAAAAGTACCGAATTTATTGATCAATGGGTCTTCCGGAATCGCTGTTGGAATGGCGACGAATATTCCCCCCCATAACCTTTTGGAAATTTGCGCCGGAATTGAAAAGGTTATTGAAAACCCCGATGTTACCCTGGGGGAATTGATGAGCGTTATACCGGGACCGGATTTTCCCACGGCCGGGTTTATTATCGGGAAGAAAGGCATTGTAGACGCTTACGGCACGGGAAGGGGCATCATCAAGGTCAGGGCGAGAGCGTTTGTGGAAAAATTTGCCCACAACAAAGAGAGGATCATCGTTTCGGAAATTCCTTACCAGGTTAATAAAGGAAAACTGCTTGAAAAAATTGCGGCCCAGGTGAGAGATAAAAAGATAGAAGGCATTTCTGAAATCCGCGATGAGTCGGACCGAGACGGTATGCGCATCGTCATTGAAACAAAACGGGACGCCCATGCGCTGGTCATTCTGAATCAGCTCTATAAATATACGCAAATGAAAGTTTCCTT
>JAQYVT010000119.1 GCA_030145345.1 Desulfobacterales bacterium | reverse complement strand
CTCTGGTTTTGAAAGCCACTGAAATTCAGCAATCACGTCATATAGTTCCCCAGAGGCAATTGGGGTCAACCTGTCAAGGTATTCCCCAATGGCTTCTTCGGTGGCATTGTCTGCCACAGTTTTAAAGCTGGCCACATCGACTTCAACATCGAGGCCGTCGACACCCTGTTCCGCGTCAAACGTCAAAATAGCAGAACCGGGCAGATTCACTCTATTAAAGACGCTATCAACCCTACCGGAGGCAAGAACCCCATACTCGGTACCATCCAGATAAACACCGCGCTCAGCACAAGAATTAAAACAGGTCCGATTGGAGCGATAGGGATTCGCTTTTTGAAAAGCATAAAAAATTGTTCATCGGTTCACAGGCCGTTGTGCAACTTGACCGACTGACAGAGAGAAAGAAGAAAAACTCCCCGACCCCACAGGATAATTACAGGGTGATATTGAAACGTTTGATCTGGTTCCAGACGCTGGTCCTGGAAATCCCCAGGATGCGGGCGGCCTCGGACTGGTTGCCACCGGATTTTTGGAGGGCATCCAAAAGCCTCTGTTTTTTGATGTCATCCAGGCTGAGGTGCGGCTTTTCTTTGGGCTTCGGCAACGCCTCCGATTGAATGATGTTCGGTGGAAGATGCTCGGGGGCGATCATTGATCCCGGGCAGGAGACAAAGGCATACTCAAAAGAACTTTTGAGTTCCCGGACATTACCCGGCCAAGAATACTTCATAAGGATTTCCAAAGCTTCATTGGAAATACCCTGTATGGTTTTGCCGCTTTTCAGTTGGATTCTCCTAAAAAAAGCTTCCGCCAGCAAGGGGATGTCTCCCATCCTTTCTCTCAGCGGCGGTATCCAAATCGGAATCACGTTAATGCGATAAAAGAAATCCTTCCGGAAAACACCCTGATCGACAAGCTGCCGTAAATCCTGGTTGGTGGCCGATATAATTCTCACGTCAATATGGATCGGATGGTTATCACCTACCCGTTCAATCACCGTCTCTTCGAGTACCCGCAGCAGCTTTACCTGAGTGGAGAGCGGCAAGTCGCCAATTTCATCTAAAAAAATATCTCCATCCCGGGCGGCCTCAAATCTTCCTTTGCGATTTCGATGAGCTCCCGTAAACGCACCTTTAACGTGGCCGAACAGCTCGCTCTCAAGCAGCGATTCATTGAGAGCCGCACAATTGACTTTAACATACGGCTTCTTTTTGCGTGTACTGCTTGCATGGATCGCCTGGGCCACCAGATCCTTGCCGGTTCCACTCTCGCCATAGATAATCACCGGCGCATCCGAATTGGCGGCATTGACAATCAGGTCAAAAACCCGCCGCATCGGTGCTGTTGCGCCCAGCAGGCCGTGAAACCGGTCTTCGGCTTGCAGTTCGCGCCGGAAGGACTCGATTTGGGTGTCCTTTTCAACCAGATCCGTAATATCGGTGATGGTTTCAACGGCACCGGTGACATTGCCGTCGCCGTCCCTAAGGACAGATGCATTCTTCCTAATATATACATACCCACCGCCGTTGCGCATCAGCAAACACTTCTGCATTTTTAGCCGACTGTTTTTGAACATCAGGCAAAAATGACCGTCTTCGCTTTTACGAATTACTTTACAACCACTGCAGCTCAGCGTGGAGCATGGTTTTCCCAATATATCTTCCCGGGAGTAGCCCGTGATGGTCTCAAAAGCCTTGTTCACCGATACGATAATCCCCTCGGTGTCTACAATCATCACACCGTCTTGAATTGTACCGACGACCGTTTTCCAATAAGCGTTCAGATCCCTTTCAAACATGTGAAGCCTCTCCGTCCTAAAGGACGAGTCTTGCGGGGAGCATGCCGGTCAATCCCATCTGTTAAATTTCTTAACATTTAGACTGTTCAACTTTTTAACAACTTTTCAATTTAATGGCAATAAAAAATAACAACATCGCATCACATTTAGAAATGTTAAAAAGGAAAACTGCAAATTTTATAATGTTATCAATTAGTTTCACAAACCACACACTCCTGGTCTAACTCTAACAAGAATTTGGCACTGGTGTTGCAATAAAACCGTATTATGATTTTACGAACCTCCCGCAGCACGCTGAAAGCGGGACGGGATCCATATCGTAAAAAGGTAGTAATTCCTATTCCAATTTGAATTCATCCCGCGGTGCCCCGAAAGCGGGATTTCCGCTTCGCTCCAACAAGTACCGAGGAATTCAAATTTGAAAAACCATTTGAAAAAAATTATGTGTCACCTGGATCTGCGTGGGCTAATCAATCCATTTGCCCTTCTAGTAGCAAGCAAGGCTTTCAAGGAATTGAAAGCGGGTGAAACTATAGAAATCATAGGAAGCAGCCCGGAATTTGCAAACGACCTGCTAAAAGTACTGCCGGCCGGTTCCTGTGAAATTCTATCAAGTGAAATTGTTGAAGAAGAGCATGCAGAATTTCGAATTCTGCTGAAAAAGAAAAGGGCAAATCGCGGCGACCATTCACCGAGCCCCGCATTCGAAGACCAGAGTTAGCCAACGAACATCCCGCTCTATCTGCGGGGTGGTTTTAGACGTAAAGAATCCCCCGCAATGCGGGGGAGGACCAGGTTTTTTAGGACGAAATAAATGAACCATAACTTATCAAAAGGAGGGCGCATGCCGTCGCTAGCAGCCAAAATCGATGGGAAAAAGTTTATGTGGGACAATTTCATGTATGCTTCCGAGGCTGAAGCCAAGGAAAAAATGGCAGCGTATGAAAAAGAGGGTTTTGAAACTGCGTGTTTGACTGAAGCAGAGGGATATCTGGTCTACACTCGTAAGGTTATCACAGAAATCACATTAGAATAGGGGGAAGAAACCATGAAAGGATCCGTACTTGTCGTAGGGGCCGGACCGGCCGGAATGCGTGCGAGTTCAGAACTTGCCAATCAGGGTTTTAGCGTGTTTCTGGTGGAGGAAAAGCCTACCATCGGCGGCAAGATGGCACAAATCGATAAAATGTTTCCTTCGAACGAGTGTTCTTCTTGCACCATTTTGCCGCGGATGCTGGAGATTGTCAACGACCCCAACATAAATATTATTGCGTTTGCCGAGGTTCTAAGTATTGCGGGCAAGCCGGGCGATTTTAAAGTAAAAGTGCTTAAAAAACCGAGATATGTCGATCCAATGAGATGCAATGCCTGCACCGATTGTTTTCCGGTGTGCCCCGTGGGTGGTGTTCCCATGGAGTATAACCTCGGCCGGGGGGCCTCCAAGGCAATTTCCTTTTATTCACCTTTTCCGCCGCGAAAGGCGTTGATTCATCCGGAAAAGTGCACTTATCTGCTCAGCGGGGAGTGCGGGGACCAGGAACAACCGCCCTGTGTTCAGGCCTGCGAACGCAGAGCCATTGATTTTTCCCAAAAGCCGGTGACCGGGGAACTGCATGTCGGTGCGGTGATCATCGCCACGGGTTCGGATGAGTTGCATACCGACCCGCTGGCTGAATACGGCTACGGAAAAATGCCGAATGTGCTCACAGCACTGGAATACGAACGCCTGCTTTCGGGAATGGGACCCAGCGGTGGTGTGGTTAAGCGAGACGACGGCACAGCCCCTCAAACAGTGGCCTGGTATGTTATGGACAGCGCCTCGCCCATAGGGTTCATGACCGCCGTCACCGAAGCCATGGGTACCGCTGAGAAAAATTCGAATGCATCGGTGAGGGTACTTCACGAAAACACCAATATTTCCAGAGAAACATATTCTGATTTTATTCAAAAAGCTCAGGAGGCCAACGTCAAAATTGTCCCGGTGGATGCGGTTGCAGCGACCGAGGGGACCGACGGAAATATTAATATTTCTTATCAAACCGCCGGCCGGGAGAACCAACTGGCAGATGTCAACATGTTCGTTCTGGTGCCTCCCCTGGCCCCGTCGGAGAGCGCGCAGAAGTTGGCACAAAACATCGATGTACAGTTAAATCCCTGGGGATTCTTCGATAAACAATCCGGTGATACCCATCCGATTCACACATCCAGAGAAGGAATCTTTGTATGCGGCAGCGCATTGGAACCCAAAGGGATCGATGACGCGGCTATACAGGCCTGTGCGGCGGCGTCTCATGCTGCGGCACTGCTGAGCGAGGCCAGGGGCACGGTCCTAGCGCCCCAGCCGGAGAAAAAATATTTACCCATAACCTCTGAAGATGAACCCTCCATTGCCGCCCTGATCTGCAAATGCGGCCCCAACATCGGCGGACTGCTGGATATTAACGAACTGGCGGAATACACGGCCTCGCTGCCGTATGTCAAGCAGGTGGAAGTAGCGCCTTTTGGATGCGGCGGTGGGGAAATCAGAGAGATGTTGCGCAGAAAGGGGTTTAACCGGGTACTGGTGGGCGGATGCTCTCCCAAAACCCACGAAGAGGTTTTTGCCATGTATGCCGAAGGCGGCGGTATCAACCGATACCTGATGGAAATTGTGAATTTGCGCAATCACTGCACCTGGGTGCATTCCACGGACCCCAAAGCGGCGACGGAAAAAGCCAAGACTCTGATGCGCATGGGCGCCCGTCGGGTTGCGCTGCAGGAACCTCTGGAAGATATCCATATACCGGTTTCTCCGGCCGCTCTGGTCATCGGCGGCACCCCCAGCGGGGTGGCCTGTGCACTAAAGCTTGCCCAGGCCGATCTTCAGGTGTATCTGGTTGAAAAAGAGAGCGATTTAAGCGTTGTTAAGGCCAACCAGAGCACATTTGTTGGCCGTTTGATAGACGCGCTTGCCAAGTTGGAAAACGCCAGGATTTTTACAGGGTCAGAGCTGGGCGCCGTTCAGGGCTATCTGGGCAATTTTAATGCTGAAATTATAACTTCGGCCGGAAAAGAGAAGGTCGATATCGGTTCCATCGTGATCGCTACCGACCAAAATATAGCCACACCGTCCGATAACGGTGATTACGAAGCCCAATTGTTCCTGCAGCGCAGTGCCAACAATTTCTTCGTGGGCATGCTCGGGAATCTCAATCCCCTGGATTTTAATACAGCCGGCGTCTTTAAATGTGGGCCGGCCCGCATGGAAATGGGGGTTCTGGACGCCATCATGGACGGTGAAGGCGCCGCCTCCAGGATTGCCGGAATTATTTCCAAAACCGAAATGGTCAAGTCGCCCATCATCTCGATTGTGGTGGATGAAAAATGCGATGGCTGCGCCTACTGCATCGAACCGTGTCCTGCGCGCGCCGTAACTCTGATCGAATATATGCATAACGATGGGACCAAAAAGAAAACCGTGGAAGTCAACGACGCCGTCTGCCTCGGGTGCGGCAGTTGCATGGCCACATGTCCCAAGGATGCCGTTTATATCCAGAATTTTAAGCCCGAGCAAATTATGGAAATGGTCCAATCAGTATCGGAGGAGGCATAAAAATGGAAAAAGAATTTGAACCCAAGATCGTCGCGTTTTGCTGCAACTGGTGCTCTTACTTAGCAGCTGATTCCGCCGGAATGGCACGCAACCAGTACCCATCCAACGTCCATATCATCCGCTGCATGTGTTCCGGCATGGTGCATCCGAATTTTGTGATAGATGCATTGACCAAAGGCCTTGCCGACGGTGTCATGGTGTGCGGGTGCCATCCCGGCGACTGCCACTATCAGGACGGCAACAAAAGGGCTGAATCCAGATCTGAAGCCATTTTTTTGATGCTGGAAGATTTCGGGCTGGAACAGGAACGTTTCAGGCTGGAATGGATTTCAGCCTCCGAAGGACAAAAATTTGCCGGTGTTTCCGGTGAGATGACCCAGACCTTAAAAGAGCTTGGACCGAACTTTTACAAAAGTTGATGACACAATTTTTTAATGACCTTAAAAAGACGTTCTCATTTGGCGGTGTAAATTGTCTAAACATTTGAAGTAAAAAAGGAGGGATATAACCTTAAAAAAATAGGCGATCGCCGGCTTTCTATGGAAAGCTGTGATTTTCACAAGATTGCAAAGGGAGGAAAGAAATGCCAGTAAAAGTAGTTGAAGAGTGGCTGAACTCCTGCTCCGGTTGTGAGATTTCCATTCTCAATCTCGGAGATACGCTATTGGACCTGCTGCCCGAACTTAATTTTGTCCATATTCCGGTTTTAATTGATCATAAATACTACGGGCAAACCGGTGAGAGTGATGTCATTGAAATTCCCGAGGCGGATATAGGCATTGTCTCCGGAGGCGTACGCAATGAAGAACACAAACACGTGCTTGAGGAAACAAGGAAAAAAACAAAAATTCTCATTGCATTGGGCAGCTGTGCCGCCCATGGCGGAATTCCCGCCCAGGCCAACATGTACACGAATAAGGATATTTTTGAAAAACTGTTTCGCGGTTCGCCCTCAACGGATCCGGCGTCTGACCCGAATCACCCCAATGTTCCCCAATGGCTGGACAGCTGTCTGGCCCTGGATGAAGTCGTGGAAGTCGATGTCACCATCCCCGGTTGTCCGCCCCATCCGGACTGGATCGCGGAAGCCCTAACCGCCCTGCTCGAAGGCAAAACTTCATGGAGCTTGCCAGAGCGCAGCGTTTGTGACACCTGCCCGGTGATACGGGAAAAAAAGTCCGCCGCCGGTCCGGTGAGGCGTTGTTTCGAAAATCTGGAATTCAATCCCGAAGAAGGTCTGGACAAGATGCGCTGCATCAATGAACAGGGTTTTTTGTGTTTAGGTCCGGTGACGCTGGCAGGCTGTGCCGGCAAGGAGGGTGTTCCCAGATGTATCCAGGCGCGTACGCCGTGCAGGGGGTGTTTTGGACCCATCCGCAAGGGCGCGCGGCCCATGGTTGATATGATGGGCGCCATGTCATCGGTGGGTCTGGATCCCAAAACCGTGGTGGATCGCCGGGCCATTATGAACCGGTATATCGGCGGGCACGGTAACCTGCGTCCGTTGCCGGCCCGGCCGGCGCGAAAATAAAGGGGGTGATACCGATGGGAAAAATCGTTAATATTCAACCCGTAACAAGAATTGAAGGCCATGCCAAGGTGGCTATCCATCTCGATGATGCCGGAAACGTTGCCGACACCCGACTACATATCCAGACGCTGCGAGGGTTTGAAAAGTTTGTCGAAGGAAGACCGGTCGAAGAAATGCCCCGGATTGTCTGCCACATCTGCGGTATCTGTCCTTGGTCGCATCATTTGGCATCGAGCAAAGCCGGAGATGCCTGCTTCGGTGTCACACCGCCGCCGGCAGCCGTAAAACTTCGTCGGCTGATGCAGATGATCGCCTATGTCGGTGACAAGCTGCTGCATTTTTATTTTCTGGCAGCCCCGGACTTTGTGATCGGGCCAGATGCGGATTATGCCGTCCGCAACGTGATCGGGATCGTGAATGCAGCGCCGAACATCGCCAAACAGGTGGTTCATTATCGCCAACTAACTGCTCAAATTTTAGAAAACTTCGCCGGCAGGGCCATCCATCCGACCTTTTCCATCCCGGGCGGCGTCAGTAAGCCGATGACCGAAGCCGAGCGAGTGGAGATGCTGGCTCACGCCTTGGAACTGCTTGATTTTTCGATGTTCACCATTAAGTTTGCCAAGGAAAATGTCTTTGCCAAATATATTGACGCCATCAAAACCCTCGGCGTCATCAAGGTGGGCCATCTCGGATTGGTCACCGATGACGGCGCCTTGGATTTTTATGACGGCAAGCTGAGGCTGATGCAACCGGACGGTTCCCATGAAGATTTTGCCGATGATGAGTATTTGGATCACATCGGTGAACATGTGGAACCCTGGTCTTACCAGAAGTTTCCCTATGCTAAAAAGTGGGGGGACGGACCGGCGATGGATCTGGACAACCCCGTGGGCGTGTACCGGACCAATTGCCTGGCACGCATCAATGTTTGCGACAAGATGGCCACTCCGCTGGCCCAGGCCGAGCTGGAGGAGTTCAGGGCCGAATTCGGACGGCCGACGCATTTAACCCTGCTGTATCACTATGCCCGGTTGATCGAACTGGTACAATGTGCCGAGCAGACGGTTGAGCTGTTGGAGGACCCGGAGATCACCAGCTCTGACGTTCGCAAAAAAATCGAACCCAGATCCGGCCGAGGTGTAGGTTGTGTGGAGGCCCCGCGCGGCACCTTGATTCACGATTATCAGAGCGACGATGAGGGGCTGATTACCCAGGCGAACCTGATTGTGGGAACCACCCATAACAATGCCGCCATGAATCTATCGGTCAAGCAGGCAGCCACGGAGCTGATCAAAGACGGCACCTATGATCAGGCTATCCTCAACAAAGTGGAGATGGCCATTCGTGCCTATGATCCATGACTGAGCTGTGCTACCCACCGCCTGGATGGCGGTATGGCTGTTGAAATGACCATTATCGATGACAACGGAAATGTAATCGATCGACTTGAAAAATAGGCAATGATTGTACAATTGTTTGATAAATCGACCTTGATTTTCGGCTGCGGGAACATCCTTTTCGGTGACGACGGCTTTGGCCCTGCCGTGGTAAATCATTTAAGGGATAACTATGTTCTGCCGGAAGATGTTTTGGCCATGGATATGGGTACCAGCATCCGCAACACGCTCTTTGATCTCTCCCTGAGTGAAAAAAAACCGCAAAAGATCATTATCGTCGATGCGGTTGAACAGCAGGGTAGAAGGCCGGGAGAAGTCTTTGAAATACCGGTAGAAGGTATACCGGTGAAAAAGACGGCCGATTTCTCCCTGCATCAGTTTCCCACGGTCAATATTTTGCAAGAGCTGAAGGACCGCACCCGTATCGACGTCGTCGTTCTGGTTGCTCAAGCCGAGGTAGTGCCGGACGTAATAAAGCCAGGGCTTTCGGAAACCATGCAGGCGGCCGTCATCGAAGCCTGCGAAAGATTAACGCTATATATAATGTGACCGATCGCCCGGTCAAAGCCTTCTAACCTTAAACATGACTTAAAAGCTCCCCTCCTTTTTATAAATTTGGGCAGCCTGATCACCTATCTTCCCCTTAGCGGCGAATGCCGTGAAAATTGACCAATTAAGAATGGAAAGGAGTTGAAATGAATTCAAAGACAAAGATTGGAATAGTTATCTGCGATCGCTACCGCCGCTGTGCAGGCGGGAAGTGTTTCCACGCGATGAGGAACAAGGAAGGGGCTTTCAGCATATACACGGACACCGATGTTGAGTTGGTTGGTTTTACAACGTGCGATGGTTGCCCTGGTGGCAACATAGAATATGCGGGCGAAGAGATGATAAAGAATGGCGCAGAGGTTATTCATTTAGCTACCGGCCTGGTGGTTGGATATCCCCCCTGTCCCTATATCGATACATTCAAAGCCTTTCTTGAAAAACGCTATGAGGTCAAGGTCGTTGTAGGAACGCACCCTATACCGAAAAAGTATCTTGATATGCATACGCATCTTGGAACATGGGAGAACTCCGCATGGAAGCCACTTGTCGCGCTGACCATGAGTGATGAAGTGACCCGTGCAAGTTACGATTAAGCATCGTCACTGAAGGCCCGGTTGAGCGTCTTAATGAATTGCCAAGACTTCGTTTAGCAGCCATAGTGTACGAATTCATCGCATGCCGGTTAGCCTGAATCTATTAGGTCTTAACGAGCTTTTTAGTTGAGTGAAAAATTTGTTTCTAACTTTGTCTATGTGAAGTGCTTCCCGATAGTCAACAGACAATCTGTCTTTCATCATATGTCTCTTGGGTTGGACTTGCAATACATATGAATTAACCTGTTTCTCCCAAAACCATTCTGCACATCCAAATTGAACATATTCTGAATCAATTGAAGGGATATCTCTCACCTTCCAGGATTCGCCGTCTATCATAAAGGCCATTTTAACGTAATAAAGGGCTCTATAGTAGGTCTTAAAGAGGCATAAATCAGTTTCAAATCTTCAATTTTTTGATGAGTTATTTCCGGAATCGAAGCACCGACGATGATCTTATCATGGATTCAACATCATGGTGACAAAGCATCTTTACAACCGGTGTTAGGTATTGTATCTAAGCTAGAATTTAAATTGCCGAAAAATTACAAAAAGTTTATCTGATATTGATTCGAA